>JALVVJ010000049.1 GCA_027023475.1 Flavobacteriales bacterium | reverse complement strand
TTTTTGCCAAGGAAGATTTTCACGGGCTTCCGGTTTACTTGCTTCGTTCTACGGGAGCCTGGCATTTTTTGGCCCATCGCCGCTATTTGATGAAAAATATGCCCATTCCCAACCCCTATGTGGGCGCCCCCAAACACGACCGTGGCCGTCCGGGACAAGGCTCGGACGAGGATTGGTGGCTTTTTTCGTGGAGCCCCAACTCCATCGTAAAACGGGGTGGTTATGTGATTTGTATTCCCGGGTTGTGTGAAACCGATATGAGCGCCGAACTCTCCACTTGGGATTTTGATCGCCAATGAAAGCCGCCGAATTGCTAAATACCGTCCTGCGGAACGATTACTGTCCGGGTTGCGGTGTTTGCACGGCCTCGGACGGTTCGCCTTTTCGCATGCAATTGACCGGTGAAGGACGCTATTTTCCTGTGCTTACCGGTTTGGAAAACATCGATGGTATTGTTTGTCCGTTTGCCCAGGATGCGCCGGACGAAACCGCTTTGGCCGGTCAGTTGTATGCCGGCGCCGGCGTGCATTTTCATGAGGAATTCGGCTATTACCGGCAAATCTACACCGGCCATACGGCCGACGAAAGCTTTCGCCTCAACGGAAGTTCGGGAGGAGGCGTAACTTGGATGGCCCATGAACTGCTGCGCCGCAACCTAACCGACTTTGTGGTAACGGTGGGCGAAACCGGACCCGGCACGCCGCGCTACGCTTACCGCATTATATCAAAGCCGGAGGAAATATTTGCCACAGCCAAGTCCCGGTATTATCCCGTAAGTTTGGATGGTGTTTTGGAACAAATCCGCCGGCAGCCAGGACGCTACACCCTTATCGGAATACCTTGTTTTATTAAAGGTATACGTTTACTACAACAACAGCAGCCCGTTTTTGCCGAACGCATTGTTTTTACCATCGGTATTTTTTGCGGGCATCTCAAAAGCACACACTACTTGTCGTTGCTGGCCGCTCAGTTTCCGGCCCATGAAGAAGATATCGTATCCTTCGATTTCCGGCACAAAATCCCCGGTCGTCCGGCCAACCGCTACGGAACCGCCATCCAATTGAAGAATGGTCGCCAGCTGGTCAAACCCAACGACCAATTGTTTGGCACCGACTGGGGTCTGGGCCTCTTTAAACTCAATGCCTGCGACTATTGCGATGATATCATAGGCGAAACGGCCGACATTTCGTTCGGCGATGCCTGGATTCCGCCATTCGAAAAGGATTGGGAAGGCACCAATATGGTGGTTACGCGTCATCCGGTAATACAAAAGCTTGTGGACGAAGCCATCGGGAAAGGCGATTTGGTTTGGCAACCCGCCCGGCCGGAGCAATTGCTACAAAGCCAGGCGGGCGGATTTCGCCACCGGCGCGAGGGCCTGGCCTACCGGTTGTGGTTGGCCCGGAAAAAAGGACGATGGACTCCCCGGAAGCGTGTAGCGCCCCGCCGTATTCATTCCCGCAAACGACGTAAACTCTACCGCCTGCGTATGCAAATCAGGGAAATGTCCTTTGCTTCGGCCTTCTACCGGCAGCCGGACAAACTCCGGAAGCAACTCCGGCCAATCATCAAGCGTGTGGAAAAACTTTACCGTCATTCGTTGTGGACGCGCTTGCGGCTGCGCATCAAACGATTGGTTCAAAAACACAAATAGCAATGCCCCAAAAAATATTTATCCACCGCTTTCATTGCCTTAACAACTACGGCAGCGCCATGATGGGACTGGTGGTGTTGGAAAATCTACGCCGGATTTATGGTAACGACACCCAATTTTTCTTCGATTCGAACGGCTTTTCGGGTATCGATGAAATCAATGCCGAACTTAGCCGGCCGGTACGTTTACAGCATTACGCTTTGCCCGACCCGGTTACCTCGCGTTTCAAATGGGTTCGTTCCTATCAGAAACGTAAATACATTTTTACGGCTCCCGAAATCCGCCCTTTCGATTTGGTGGTGGTGCTGGGGGGCGACGATTTGTCGGAATATTATACCGATAAGATCTACCGCGATTTGCTTCGTTATTGGCGTTGGTCGAAAAATACCCGCTTGGTGCTGTTGGGTCAAAGCATAGGCCCGTTTGAGCGGTGGCGCAACCGGATGGTGATGCGTTTGTTTTTCCGCAACATTCCCATCTATGCCCGCGATCCGTGGACGGTGGAATATTTGAAAAAAGAATTCGGTTTGCATAAAAATGTTTTTCCTTCCACCGATTTGGCCTTTGCCGATTTACCCTTGCAAAACGACCGCGAACGCGAAACCCGCACGCTGCAAACCTACGGTTTGACTCCGGACACCTATGCCACCTTTGTTATTTCCGGACTACAAGGAAAATATTATACACCCGACCGTGATATGTATTTTTCCCGGTGGCACGAGTTTATACAAGCGGCGCTGCATCAAGCCGGCAATGATTTTCGTATTGTGCTTTTGGCCCACACTTTCCCTCCCCATGCCAACGAAGCGGCGCTTATCCGGGCTTTTGTCAATGAACTCCCCGGCAAGCTTCGCCAACATTTGGTTGCCATAACCGACAAGATAGGCCCCACGGCCGCACGGCATATTTTGGGCAACGGACGGTTTACACTCACCGGCCGTATGCATGCGGCGGTTTCCACATTTCAAATGGGCAAGCCGGCCGTTTCACTGGCATATAGCGCAAAATACGAAGGCGTTTTAGGCGGCAATCTGGGCCGGAACGACCTGATTATTTGGGCCGACGAACCTTCCCTGTGGCATTCGGGCGAAATAAGCCGGCGTGTGGAGCATACCATCCAGTACCTTCACCGGCATTATGAACGACTTACCGGCGACATACGAACCAAAGCCGGCGAACAAAAAAAACTTATCGAAAACCTGTTTGCCCGTTGGAACTATTGACCTATTCTTCCACAAAAACAATTTCGTAGGTAACTTCGGCAAAGTGGCTAAACATGTGATAAACGCCGCAATAACGCTCGCGTGAGAGCTTGACGGCTTTGGTCAATTTGGCGCGGTCCATGTCTTTGCCTTTGAAGGTGTAGGTAACATGGACTTTGTCGTAGTATTTGGGGTGTTCGTCGGTCATGTGGGCATCCACGGCCACGGTAAAGTCGCTCACTTGCTCGTCGGTGCGCATTTTTTTCATCAACGATGCCACGTCCATACCCGTGCAACCGGCCAAAGAGACCAGCATAAGGGGTTTGGCGTTGTAGCCGTAGCCGCGTCCGCCGAATTTTTCTTCGCCGTCCAGGGGCAGCGGTTTATCCTGACCGGGAGCATAGGCATCGAAAGCCAATCCGCGCTGCCAAACCAATTTTACGTTTTTCATAAGCATCTTTTTTCGGGTACAAAAATATGAATATTTGATAGTTGTTTTGTTGAACTACATGTGTCCTTGTAAAACTTTCCTATTTTAGCGTCATTTTGGAATTAAAAGGCCCAATAGGTTCCCAAACCGATATATTGCCCGTGTGATGCAGCCAAGTTGGTGTAGCCCAGCAAATTATCCGCCATCAAATAGGCGTGCCACGGCCCGATGTGCCATTGCACCCCCAGTCCGATATTGTGCTTGATGTAGG
>JALVVJ010000048.1 GCA_027023475.1 Flavobacteriales bacterium | reverse complement strand
GCCCTTGGCATTGGCCCTAGGAAGCCGAAGGTTCCCGGAGCCGCTGAGGAAACCGAAGGGTTCCGAAGCGTGCGAAACAAGACAAGCGCCGTCGCCTGCAAGGCGCGCCGGCTTGTGGAGCCGCGTAACGTGTCCCGCACATTGCGTAGCAATGTCGGGAGCCATGAGGGAAACAAGGCGGGCAGGATTGTTGGCATTGGGAAGCCGCAAGTTCCCGAATTTTGTGCGGCACAACAAGCGCCCGGTGTTTGGACCTTTGCCGGAGGAAGCACGCAGGTTTGCCGCCTGTCAAAAAAGTGGACCAAATAACTGCTATTCCGTGCATTTTTCCTATCTTTGCGCGTTGCTTCCGGAATCCGGGGCCGGAAGTAACGGGAAGAATAGGATGTAAAACCCCTTCCGCTGCGGAAATCCTTAAAGGCCCCGGCCGCACGGAATACAAAGCTTATCAATCATGAGCGACGAAAACAAAAATCCGGAAGAAATCCAACCGGAAAACCAAACTCCCCAAGAAGGAGAACAAAACCAAGCAGCCGAAACGTCCGAACAACCGGTAGCCGGACAAGCCGAAGAGCAAGTCAAAGAAGAACAACCGGTCGAACCCCAAGACGAAGCCACTGAAAAGCCGGAAGAAAAACCGGCCGAAGAAAAACCCGCAAAAGCATCCGGCAAAAAAGCCGGTGATGATGATGATTTCGATTGGGATGCCTACGAACAAGGCATGGAAACCATCGACGACGAAAAGCTCAAAGCTTTTGAAGACATCATCGAAAAACAAATCCGGGTTTACGAGGAAAACGACGTAATCGAAGGAACGGTAAAAGCCATCACCGAAAAGGATGTGATTATCGACATCAATTCCAAATCCGAAGGCGTTGTTTCGCGTAACGAGTTCCGCTACAACCCCGAACTGAAACCGGGTGATACGGTGGAAGTGATGGTGGTGAAAAAAGAGGACAAAAACGGCCAATTGGTGCTTTCGCACCGCAAGGCCCGCCTGCGTAACGCCTGGGAAAAAGTGAACGAAGTTCACGACAAAGGCGAAATCGTCAAAGGTTACATCAAAGCCCGCACCAAGGGCGGTATGATTGTGGACGTATTCGGCATTGAATCCTTCTTGCCCGGTTCGCAAATCGACGTGAAGCCCATCACCGACTACGACCAGTATGTGGGCAAAACCATGGACTTCAAAGTGGTAAAAATCAATCCCGAATTCAAAAACGTGGTGGTTTCGCACAAGGCCATTATCGAAGAAGAATTGGAAAAACAAAAACGCGAAATCATCAAGAAGCTCGAAAAAGGCCAAGTGCTCGAAGGCACGGTCAAGAACATTACGTCCTACGGGGTGTTTGTTGATCTGGGCGGTATCGACGGATTGATTCACATTACCGACCTTTCGTGGGGACGCATCAATCATCCCAGCGAAGTGGTGAACATCGGCGATCAAATCAAGGTAGTTATTTTGGACTTCGACAACGAACGTTCACGTATTCAATTGGGTGTTAAGCAAATGCAACCGCATCCTTGGGAAGTCCTCGACCCGGACCTGAAAGAAGGCGATGTGGTCAAAGGCAAAGTTACCGTGATTGCCGACTACGGTGCATTTGTGGAAATTGCGCCCGGCGTGGAAGGGCTGTTGCACGTGTCGGAAATGTCGTGGAGCACGCATTTGCGTTCGGCACACGACTTTGTGAACGTGGGCGATGAAGTGGAAGTGAAAATCCTGCAATTGGATCGCGAAAACCGCAAATTGTCCTTGGGTATGAAACAACTGACCGAAGACCCTTGGAAAAACATCGACGAAAAATATCCTGTGGGTTCGGTGGTCAAAGGACGTGTGCGCAATTTTACCAACTTCGGGGCCTTTATTTCGCTCGAAGACGGCGTGGACGGATTGTTGCACAACCGCGATTTGTCGTGGGATCGCCACATCAAACATCCTTCCGAAGTGTTGAATATCGGCGATGAAATCGAGGTGAAAGTTTTGGAGGTGGATCCCGTGGGTAAGAAAATCAGTTTGGGACTCAAACAGTTGCAAGAAAACCCTTGGGACAAATACGCCGAAGTTTATAAAGAAGGCGAGGTGTTCGAAGGCGAGGTCAAGGAAACATCCGGTAAAGGTGCCATTGTGTTGATCAACGGTGAATTGGAGGCCTTTGCACCCGGACGTCATTTGATCAAGGAAGACGGCACCAAGCTTAAAAAAGGCGAAAAAGCACCTTTCAAAATCCGTGAGTTTGACAAGGAATTCCAAAAAGTGGTGGTTTCACACACCGAAACTTTCCGCGAAGAAGAGGCCAAGTCGGTGAAGCAAAATTTGAAAAAGATTAATAAACAAACCAAGACAACATTGGGCGACTTGGAAGAATTGGCCGAACTGAAACGACGCTTGGAAGAAGGTGAAAAAACCGAAGAACAACCCGCAAAGGAAGCCAAAAAGGATTCCAAGAAAAAAGCGGCTAAAAAGGACGAAGATAAACCCGTGGAAAAAAAGGCGGAAAAATCTGAGGATAAGTCGGAAGAAACCGGTGATTCGCCGGAAGAAAAATCCGATGCATCCGAAGATAAGTCCGAAGAATAACAACAAAGGATTCGAATCCTGTAAAAGCGTCCCGTTTCCCGGGGCGCTTTTTTGTTATAATTACGCCGGGTAATACAAAAAAAACGCCCGGCATTTCACGGCGAAATACCGGGCTTTTTCAAACGTAGCGGATGTACAAAGCATTAAAAATCGGTTAAATATTTACGAATAACGCTCTTGGATGTTTTATCGTCAATGGTAAAATATTTGAATAGTTCGTTTTTATTGAAGTTGAAGAACTGCAAATAATATTCATCCAAGGATTTCAAACCACGGTCTTCGAGAAAGCCGTTGAGGTATTTGCGTGCCACTTCCGTGCCGGAATGACCTTCAATAGCTTTGAGAATGGTATAGAGCCGGGTTATGGTTTCTTTTATGGTTTCCGTTTGGCTGTTCAGTTTTTTATTGGGAATGGGTTTGCGATAGGTAACAAATGCTTCGAAACTACCGTCGGGCTTATAACGGGGCATATAGTAGGTGAAAGCCCAAATGTAGTCGCCATGCCGGGTGGCGTGTTTCAAAACCGCAACACCTTCCTGGCGGTTCATAATATAGCCGCCGATGGTTTCGTGAATAATATCGGGCATGTCGGGATGACAAACGGTTTTGGGCGGTTTGGTTACGAAATCGGTTAATTCATAGCCGAGGACACTTAAAAAATAGTCATCGACAAATTCGATATAATTGTCCAAATTGATTTTGATAATGGCTTTTTTGCGGACATCCAGGAGGATTTCTTTGCTCATAATTGTTTGCGTTAAATTAAACTTTTTGTTTGGCGATGCAATTATATAAATTTTAATTTAATATTGCAAATCGATTTGTTTTTAGAAACAAAATGTTGTTAAGATTAAAACAAAAACTAAATTTTTCAGAAAGGAAAAATATCATAGTGGGATGAATAATTTGGTTATGTAAGCAGTAGAATGGAACCTTTGCGTGCCGGACCGAGCGATAATGGGACGCAGGGCGGGCGGCAGTTTTTTCCGCCTGGCGGAGGCGACCAGCAGGAAGCCCCACGCACGGGCGGTCCCGCCTCGTGAACGCGCCGCCGGCTGAGCCGAAGGTGAAAGCCGGCGGCTTTGCGTTGCATCAAGCATCAAATGATCACACCAAGTTTTGACTTCAACTTTTCCTACATTTCAAGCTTGATGCAACGCTGCGTGAACGAGTGCGGGAAAAAAACGCCGCCCGCCCAAGCGCCGGAGGGCCTTGGCCCGGAGGCGTTCCCATTGTAGCGGAGGGCCGGTTTCCCGAGCGCCCGAAGGGCGCGAGGGACACGCCCAATAAATTCTAATAAAAATAATGTAATGTATGGATAAAAAAGGGATAAAAAAACAACCCGTAAAGGCGCACTTTAATTATATATTTGCGACAATAAAAGTTGTAATTCCTGTTAAAAAAAATGAGCTGCAAGCCGTTCTTTATTAGCGATTTGTCTTCATTTTTTTGTAAGCAAATAAGTTATCAAATCTGTAACATATGACCCATATACTATCTGTTATGAATCTAAATGATTTATGAACCACGGCAAGAAAAATTTCCAGTGGAGTGAGTAAGAAAATCCTTACGGGACTCTTGCTCATTTTTTTTGGATGGTTTTCGGCCGCGGAACTGTCCAAAAAGTCCAAAACAGCCAAATTTAAGGAAGGGTTTTTGTTTTTCATTGTTGAAAAATTGCTTGAAATTGTTACAAAAAAATTTGGTTATTTCGTTGTCGTTTAGTATATTAGCAATGAAAAACACCGACAATGAGACCCGTTTTTAAATCTTATAAACAGGGACAAATTTCACTTTTCCCCGAGCGATTGGATTGATACATCCACGATAATCATCCTGTTCGCTTGGTTTCAAAGGTGGTTGATATGTTGGATATATCTCCCATTCTTATAACCTACAAAGGCGGAGGAACCAGTAGTTATCATCCCAGGATGTTATTGAAGGTTTTGGTTTATGCTTGTTTGTCAAATATTTATTCCGGCAGAAAGATTGAAAAAGCATTGCAGGAAAATATTCATTATACAACGCGCAGGATTGGCAGGGTTGTCCAATAATGCGAGGAGTTTGTCATAAATCCAAGGATGACAGGCGAATAAGTGTAAATCACCGGTTGCGTAAATACAATGAAAAGGTAAGAGAGAATTTACTGAGCGAACAAGGAATCGAATACCGGAAGAAACGTTCTATGGACCCTGAAAGTGTGTTTGGTCAAATCAAACAAAACAAGGGATTAAGGCGGTTTAGTTTAAGGGGATTGGAAAATGTTGAGAAAGAATTTGGTATGATAGCGATTGCACATAACCTTAAAAAACTATGGAAATGGTTAATGGACAATAAAAATCACGGGGGATTTACGTCTATATTTGATTTTGATGTTTTGAGAAACTTGTTTAAAGTGTTTTTTGAAAAAATTACGCCTCAAATTTACCTGATGGCCGCTTGAATTTATATAACCTAAACAAATCCGGTTTTATTCGTCCCTCGTTCAAGAAATTTAAAAAAAGGAGGGGCTGTCATTTTTGGACGGCCCCGGGGCATATCAAGCGCTGCGAAATGGGATTCGGCACGGGAAGCGTACAGGGTTGCCGGAGCATTCGAATTCGAAAAATTCAAACGATGATTGTTAACCGGTTAGTCGGGATTTTGTAAATCGTTGTCCAGTATGTATTTGGCCGTTTGCAAATGGGCTTTGAGATAGGTTTCCATTTCGCGCCGTTTGGCGGTTTCGGTATCCTTATAGTTGGTCAAATCTCCTTCCCTGTAATGATACAGGCCGATGGTTTTTTGGCGGTCGATGAGCAAAAGGTGGGTCCGGTCGATAAGGCCTTCGATGTTGTCGTGATTGAAGTAAATATAAGCCCGTTCGGAATCCAGGAGGTCGATGCCGAAGGTGTTATTTACATAGCTGATGTTGAGGATGTGCATCAGGGTGGGGAACAGGTCGATTTGACCGGCCATTTTGTCGATGATTTGCGGTTTTACACCTTGATAATAAATCATAGCGGGGATATGATTGTAGGTCAGCGGAACCGGATATTTTCGTTTATGTCCTTCGCCGTGGTCGGCAACCAGCACAAATATGGTGTTTTTGAACCAGGGTTTCCGGGAGGCCTTATGCATAAAGTCCGCTATGGCCCAATCGGCAAAACGGGTTGCCCTGATACGTTCGGTGGGGCCTTTGATAAAGTCCGGAAGATAAAAAGGACTATGGTCGGCAATGGTGAGTATGCTTGCCAAAAAGGGTTTTCCACTAGCTGAGATGGTATCCAATTTTTGCAGAGCAAAATTGAAGAGAAAATGATCATCGACCCCCCAAATATTTCGGATGGAATCTTTCGGGTAATCTTTTTCATAATATACACGGTCGAAGCCGTTTTGGTATAAAAAGAAGCCCAAATTATCGAATGCCTTATTGTGGGGGATAAAAAATGCCGTGTAATAGTGATTGGCTTTAAATACCTGTGGCAGACCCTTATAGATTTTGACAGGAGCGCCACGAAGCGGATGTTTGTCGAATATTTCGGGATAGGAAAAATGAACGCCATAAATACCGGCCGAAGTGTGAATGCCATTGCTATACATATTGGTAAATGCAATGGAACGGGTAAACAAGCTGTCTAGGAAAGGCGTCCTGTTTTCCCGGTTACCGAAATAGGCCATTTTCCAGGCAGCCAAGCTTTCCATAAGGATAATAACCACGTTTTTACGGACGGCTATGCTATCGTAACGCACTATTCTGCTAATGGGGTTTTTGTTTACGGGTTTTGTTATTTCAAGGTTTTTTTGGACAATTGAGATAGCCCTGTAAACGGGCATATAGTCGAGTTTTAGTGATTTGTTTTTAAAATGAAGTTCAATGCTTTTTTCAAAAACAAAAACCGGATTTAAAATCAGCTCATTCAGGAGGTTATTATTAAAACGGTTCGCATCTTGCAAGCGAAAAGGAGCATGGGTAAGCCGCCCGCGAATACCGGCAAAAATCAGAAAAAGGATAATAAAGTTCCGTAATAGTTTTTTTTTCACGGGCAATGATGCGGGATGGTAGGATGCAAATATATTTTTTAATAAGCGGTAAAAACCGAAAACGATCAAGCCGGCGGGGATGATCATAAACCAGTAGCGGGGTTCTTGGAAAATCATACCGAAGACAATGGCGGGCTCATGGAGCCATTCCAAAGCTTTGGTGGTAATATGCTGGTAGAATTTATGATAGTAAACCACATTGGCGGCCGTCAACATAAAAGCCAAGCTCAGGCCGATAATAATCCACCAAAAAGCAAGGGTCTTGAAAATTTTTTTATGCGTAAAATCATACACGACCAAAAGCAGAAACGGAAGGATGATGATAAATCCGGTGACTAAAATGTCATAGCGCGCTCCCCAAACAAAAGTAACTACAATATCTTTGCCGGATGTCAAAGGGTCGTTAAGTACTTCGTGACGATGCCACCACAACAACCAAGCCCTGAAAAAACCGAATATCAAAATGGCAATGCCATATATTTTTAAAACCAGCTTGAACAAAGTAAGGTTATTTATTGGCAAAATTATAAAAAGAAAGCGTTTTTTTACAAAGGTTACCAACTTTAATTTGGAGAAGTTTTTTGAATGGATATTCAAGCGAAAAAATTCCTATCCGAATTTTTCATAAAGATTTTTCGGTCGCAACCGAAAAATTCATAGGAAATTTTCGGATGAAACCGAAAAATTTGTAAGTTTGCATCAAAAAACTGATATGATTAAGCGAATTATCGAAGATAACATACACCGGCGTATGTTTCAGGGAAAAGCCATCATTATCTATGGTGCCCGTCAAGTGGGAAAAACCACTTTGGTAAAACAAATCGTATCACAATATAAAGATGTTACTTGGTTCAATGCGGATGAATTGCAAACCAGGGAACTGTTCGAGATGCAAAATTTGTCGTTGTTCAAATCCCATGTTCCAAATCGTGGAATTATTGTAATCGATGAGGCTCAACGCATTAAGAATATTGGACTTTCGGCCAAGTTGATCATTGATAATTTTCCCGAAACACAATTGATTTTAACAGGTTCGTCGGTATTGCAACTAGCCGATGAAATCCAAGAGCCACTCACTGGACGTAAATTT
Organism: Flavobacteriales bacterium; assembly: GCA_027023475.1. Classification (GTDB taxonomy): domain Bacteria; phylum Bacteroidota; class Bacteroidia; order Flavobacteriales; family Flavobacteriaceae; genus JAADED01. Next base: position 7,110 of record JALVVJ010000048.1, on the reverse strand, counting down.
GAATTCACATTGTATCCTTTGTCATTCGAGGAAATGGCTTTACATCATGGCACGTTCGAAGAACATAAAAACCTGGAAAACAGGTTGGTATTTGGCTATTATCCGGAAATTGTTACCCATTTATCCGATGCTCGTCGGCGTTTGAAGGAATTGACCGGAAGTTATTTGTACAAAGATATTTTGGCCTTGAACAAAATCAAAAAACCCGATAGATTGAACAAATTACTACAAAGTTTGGCTTATCAAACCGGCGATTTGGTCAAGTATAACGAAGTGGGTCAAAACGTGGGTCTGGACAAAGAAACGGTGGAAAATTATGTTGATTTATTGGAAAAAACATTTGTGGTTTACCGGCTGCCGTCGTTTGGGAAAAATCCACGTAACGAAATCCGTAAAGCACGTAAAATCTACTTTAATGATTTGGGCATACGGAATGCTGTTGTTTTTGATTTTACACCAGCCAGTTCGCGCATCAACGAAATAGGCAAGTTGTGGGAAAACTTTTTGATCAGCGAACGGATCAAATTTTTGGCCAATCACGAAATTTTTGCCCACGTCTATTTTTGGCGAAACTATAACAAGCAAGAAGTGGATTATATCGAAGTACGCGACGGGCGTATTTTTGCCTATGAAATCAAATGGAATGTACGAAAGCGCCATAAAATACCCGCTTCGTTTCTTAACGCATATCCCGAAGCGAAGGTGCAAGTTATTACACCCGAAAATTATATTGGCTTTATTACCAAGGAGTAGATGATGAGACGACCAAAAAATTAATCCTCACTCCTCCAACGCCTTCTTCAAGGCATCGATGCGGTCGCGGTATTCGGCGGCTTTGAGGAAGTCGAAGGCCTTGGCGCTTTCTTGCATTTTGGCCGTGTATTCACGAATGAGCTTACGGATTTCGTCCGGCGATTGCCACAGGGGTTCGTCCGCTTGACGTTTGGGAACGCCGGGTTTTGCTTGGGGGGCCGGTTCGCCGAAAGCCGTCCCTATTTCTTTGCTGATGGCCGTGGGCGTGATGCCGTGCCGGCGGTTGTATTCCATTTGTTTGAGCCGGCGGCGGTTGGTTTCGTCAATGGTGGCTTGCATACTGCGGGTAATTTTGTCCGCATACATAATGGCTTTGCCATTAACGTGGCGTGCCGCCCGCCCGATGGTTTGAATCAGCGAGCGGTGCGAACGTAAAAAACCCTCCTTGTCGGCATCCAAAATGGCCACCAATGACACTTCGGGCAAGTCCAATCCTTCGCGTAGCAGGTTTACACCCACCAACACGTCGAAAAGTCCACGACGCAAATCGTTCATGATTTCCACCCGTTCCAACGTGTCCACATCCGAATGGATATAACGCGCCCGCACGTCAATTTTTTCCAGGTATTTGGTCAGTTCCTCGGCCATGCGTTTGGTGAGCGTGGTTACCAGTACGCGCTCGTCTTTCTCCACCCGTTGGCGTATTTCTTCCAGCAGGTCGTCGATTTGATTTTGTGTAGGCCGCACTTCGATTTCGGGATCCAAAAGTCCCGTTGGCCGTACGATTTGTTCCACCACCACGCCCCCTGATTTGGCCAATTCGTATTCGGCCGGTGTGGCACTGACAAACACCACTTGGTTTTGCATACTTTCGAATTCATCGAAGGTGAGTGGCCGGTTGTCCAGGGCCGCCGGTAACCGGAAACCGTATTCCACCAGGTTGAGTTTGCGCGAGCGGTCGCCGCCGTACATGGCGCGCACTTGCGGAACGGTTACATGACTTTCGTCGATAAACATCAGGTAATCGTCGGGAAAATAATCCAGCAGACAAAACGGGCGCGAACCCGGTGGCCGTCCGTCCAGGTAGCGCGAATAGTTTTCAATGCCAGGGCAATAACCCAATTCCTGCAACATTTCCAGGTCGTATTCCGTGCGTTCGCGTATACGCGTGGCTTCCAGGGTTTTGCCTTGCTTGGTAAAATATTCCACTTGTTTTTCCAGGTCGCGGCGGATTTCCACCACGGCTTCTTCGATGCGGTTGCGCGAGGTAACGAACACATTGGCCGGATAAATCAGCAAGCGTTCGGGACGATCCAACAATTTATTCGTTTCCACATCATAAATTTCGATGCTGTCCAAATCGTTTCCCCAAAACGAAAACCGGTAAAATTGGTTGGCATAGGGCGTATAAACAGTAATGGTATCGCCCTTCACAATGAAAGTGCCCGTCTTGGGAATTTCCGACCGGAAATACAGGGCCTGGACAAGCCCGCTTAGTAGTTGGTTACGGGAAGTTTTGGCCGTTATTTCCACGGTATTTTTTTTGAATTCCGCCGGATTGCCGATGCCGTAAATACAAGAAACCGAAGCCACCACAATCACATCCCTGCGTCCCGAAAGCAGGGTGGATGTGGTGCTCAGCCGGAACCGCTCGATTTCCTCGTTGATGGACAAATCCTTTTCGATATAAGTATCGGTAACGGGCAGGTAGGCCTCGGGTTGGTAGTAATCGTAGTACGAAACGAAATATTCCACGGCATTGTGCGGAAAAAAACGTTTGAACTCCTCGTAGAGTTGAGCGGCCAAAGTTTTGTTGTGTGCCAGTACCAACGTAGGCCGTTGCACGGCTTCGACCACTTTGGCCATGGTAAATGTTTTCCCCGAACCGGTAACACCCATCAGCGTTTGATAGCGCAGGCCGTTACGTATGCCTTCGGCCAATTGACGAATGGCCTCCGGCTGGTCGCCGGTGGGCCGGAAAGGCGAAATGACGCGGAAGGGTTTCATGACGGAACATTTTAATTGCTATGTTTCCCTTTGTTAGCCAATATTCGTTTTTATATTTACCTTACAAAGATACCAAAAGCAAATTCATTTGAATAAATAATAAAATACTCAAAAGAAAACTATGAATATTTTTAAATATAATGATATGCAAAAGACAAAAAAGTCACCAAACAATCGAATACTTCATTTTGGAATAATGCAATATTCAGTTTTTCTTATATTTGCAATACCAATAACCTAAAATTTTTACCCTATGAAAAAGTTAATTGTATTAGCAGCAGTGCTTATGGCCTGGATTGGCCGATCACAAATCATTTATCAAGGAAATTCCTTAATCAATGCCCAAGTGGGTTTCGGGTTAACAAACCACGTATCAATGTCAAATGGTGCGGGAATGGATTTCAAATTAAAAACCGTCATTCCACCTGTGGGGCTTTCCTATGAGTATGCCATTAAGGATAATATCACCGTGGGTGGATTTGCAGATTATGCCGTCCAACAAGGTATCATGAAAATGACTGATCCTTTTAATCCGGGGGATGAAATTAAAATAACCACCGATTATAATTATATTTTCTTGGGAGCGTTGGCCAATTATCATTTTAATTTGAATATTGACAAAGTGGATGTTTATGGTGGTATTAAACTGGGTTATCTGGCTTTTTCATCCCAAACAAAAAGTTCGGGTGATTCCGACTTGCCTGCCAATTTGGGAACAACCGATATGAGTGGTTTAATTTATGGATTTCAGCTTGGTGGCCGTTACTTTTTTACCGATCATCTTGCCGCTCATTTGCATTTGGGATATGGCGTGTCGTATGTTAGCTTCGGTATTACTTACAAACTCGGATATTAATCTTTAATGTTTTACGTATTTGCAAAGCCGCTTCATTTAAAGCGGCTTTTTTTGTAGCATTTTTTTATATTTTATGCCACAAAAGCGAAACGATGCGAAAAGGAATGGGTAAGATTCTTCCGGTTTTACTCCTCCTAGTGGTGCATATTGCATCCTGTAACGGCCCGGTTCCCCGCCACTACGAAAAAGATGCCAAAGGTGTTATCATTGACCGGTTCAATGGTATCCCGGTATACAGGAACTCCAATATCACCGGAAAGCGCAGGCACTTGGCACCCGACGGCTACAATTACGGCCTCAAATGGCAATGTGTGGAGTTTGTCAAGCGCTATTACCATGATTATCTCCATCACCGTATGCCGGACGGCTGGGGGCATGCCCGCGATTTTTTCGACAAACGTGTGCCTGACGGCGGCTTGAACAAGCGCAGAAACCTGTTGCAATTTACCAATGGCAGCAAGTCCAAACCACAAGTTAATGACATCTTGGTTTTCGATTTCGGGCGCTATGGCCATGTGGCCATTGTTTCCAAGGTGGAAGCCACAGGTTTGGAAGTAGTCCAACAAAACATGGGATATAGGACGCGCGAGCGTTTTCGTATTTATCGCCGCAAAGGAAAATGGTATGTGGACGATGATAGCGTTTTGGGATGGTTACGGAAACAATGAGATAATTACCTTTCCGCCAATACCTCCCGCATCCGTTCAATATCCCTTTTAATCTGCCGGGCAAGCTTTTCCGGGCCGTCGAATTTTTGTTCCGGCCGGATAAAATCCACTACCTGCGTAAACAAAAACCTATCGTAAAGGTCGCCTTGGTAGTCAGGGAAATGTATTTCGATTTGATGTTGCCGTCCATCCACTGTGGGTCGAGTGCCAATGTTCATCACGCCGGCCGTCCAACGCCCTTCGATGAGCGACCGGACGGCATACACACCGTCGGGTGGAATAAGTTTTGCAGCATCTTCCGGCCGGATATTGGCCGTGGGATAACCGATGCGCCGCCCGAAACGACTGCCGTGAACCACGGTTCCCGAAAGCAAATAGTTGTAGCCCAACAGCCGGTTGGCCGCCCGGATTTGTCCTTCGGACAAAAGCCGGCGAATACGCGTGGAATTCACCGCTTGGCCGTCGATTTCCATAACGCCTGCCGTTCCGAGATTGAAGCCAAGTTTTTGCCCGAGCGCTCTTATTTCGTCCCGGCTGCTCATCCTGTCGGAACCGAAGCGGTGGTCGTGGCCCAAGAGCAGGAATTTCATACCGAATTCCTTTGAAAGCCATTGCAAGAAATCCTTGCCTGTCAATGCGGCAAAGGCCTTGTCGAAAGTTTGGAAATAAACATAGTCCACTGCCGTTTGCTTCAACAAAAATTCCTTTTCCGTTCGCGTGGTCAGCAGTGGCGGTGCTTGTTCCGGACCTATGACTTGCAGCGGATGCGAATCGAAGGTGAAAACCAAACTTTCCAACCCACGCTCCCGGGCTTCGGTTTTGAGCAGGTCAAACAAAAACCGGTGGCCGGCATGTACGCCGTCGAAGGAGCCCACCGTAACGGCTACCGGCCCTTCGGGCCGTTGTGTTCCCGTGAGGATTTGCGTCATCACTTGATTTTGCTAACGGCCAAACTGTCGCCGGGTTGAAGACCCAACCTGTCGTAAATACCCGCTTTGACTTCCAAAACATATTGTGCGGGTTTATTGGAAGGCAAACCGGTGTCGTTCAATGGTTGGGCATTTTTTTGCACTGAAACGATTTTCCGGTTTTTGTCCAAATATATGATGTCCAGCGGAATATAGGTATTGTGCATCCAAAACCAACGTGGCGCTTCTTCGCCGAAAACGAACAACATGGCCTGATTATCCTTCATTTTTTTACGATACATCAAGCCGGTGGTGCGTTTGTATTCGGTGTCGGCGGTTTCGATGTCGAACGTGCCCAGCAAACTGTCGCTCCGGTAAAAAGCACCTTTGCTATCGATATTGAAAGTGATTTCACGGTCCAAATTTTTGGCCTTTTCGGCTTCGTTTCCACACGCCCAAGCACCTAACATGCTTATCAACAAAAAAAACAAACTAATGCGCTTCATTGTATCGATGTTTTTTTCCATACCAAATAAAAAATAACCCGATAAGGATAAAGGGCACACTCAACCATTGGCCTTTGTCCAATCCCGTGTGCAGCAACACTTGCGCATCGGCTGCATCCTGCGGTTCTTTCCAAAATTCAATCACAAAGCGGATTACCCAAAGCAATGTAAAAAATATGCCGAACATCATTCCGCGAAACTGCGGGATGCGGGTTTTCCAATAAATCCAGAGCATCAAGAAAAACAGTAAGAGATAACTTCCGGCTTCATAGAGTTGGGTCGGGTGGCGCGGGAAATTTTCGCCCAATTGCACGAAAATAAAGCCGTAATTGCTATGGGTGGGCTTGCCCACAATTTCCGAATTGAGCAAGTTACCTATGCGAATCATGGCCCCGCCGAACGGGATGGCCAAGGTAAGCCGGTCCACCCACCACAGAAAATCATGATGCCGGATTTTGGTTTTATACTTACGGTAAAAAAGCCAAGCCGCCAGGGCAATACCAATGGTGGCTCCATGGCTTGCCAAACCCTGGAAGCCGGTAAATTCGAATTCCGGCTTGAAGCGGAAAGGCAGCAGAATTTCCAACGGATGCTTGCTAAAATAGGGCCAGTCGTAGAAAAACACGTGCCCCAAGCGGGCGCCCAAAATCACGCCCAGGGCTATATAAATCAGCAGCGGGTCGAGCAATTCTTCGTTTTCTTTTTCGCGCCGGAACACCGCCCGCACCACATAGTAGCCCACCAGAAAGCCCAGCACATACATCAAACTGTAATAACGGATGGTAAAGGAACCCAAGTGGATACCAATGTCGGGATCCCAATGTATGGCGTTGAAAATCATTTTCTTTTGTATTTTTTCAGGTTAATCTTGCGGAACGGAATACGCCTTTCGAGTTCTTCCTTCGTAGGCACGGGGTCATAACCGTGGCCGCCCAGCGGATGGCAGGATGCAATGCGCCTGATGGCCAACCAACCGCCCACAAAAAGTCCGTGCATTTGCAGCGCTTCGATGGTGTATTGCGAGCAGGTGGGCGTATAGCGGCACGAACTTCCCAAATAGGGCGAAATGGCCGCCTGGTAAAAGCGAACCAGCCAAATCAAGGGCAGGGTCAATATGCGGTGCACACGCGAGGGCATATCCGTTTTTTCCGTGGTAAAGATACGAATTAATGTGTGGTTTGTTATGCGTGGCGGAATGATTTTTTTTATTTGGGCGCCTCCCCGCACAAGTTCACGCAAGCTGCGTTGCTGCGCACCGCAGCGCGTTCACTTGGCGGGGCCGGGCTGTCCGCTCAAATGCGCCGGCGGCCCGCTCTTGCCCTGCAAACGTGGCGGGCGCAGCTCCCCACTGGTCGCCCCGCCGCCACGGCAGGCCTACGGCGCGCCGCCGCCGCATAACCGCTCTCATCCCT
>JALVVJ010000047.1 GCA_027023475.1 Flavobacteriales bacterium | reverse complement strand
TTCGATACCTACCAAATCGAGCAACAAACCGTTTCGGAACTGCCCGATTTGTTGATGTCGGTGCCCGGCGTGTCGGTCGAGCGTAGCCAGGGCGGAGGCGGAAGCCCGGTGATACGCGGTTTGGAAGCCAACCGTATTTTGCTGGTTATCGACGGCGTGCGGATGAACAATGCCATTTACCGAACCGGCCATTTGCACAATGCCATTACCATAGCTCCCCCTGTCTTAGAGCGGGTCGAAGTGATTCAGGGCCCGTCCAGCATTTATGGCTCCGATGCTTTGGGCGGCGTGATTCATTTTATTACCAAAACTCCTGCTTTGGGAAGCCCCAAGGCCTTGAAAGGCGGTTTTTTGGGCCGGTTTGCCACGGCCACGCGCGAAGCCACCTTTCATTTTAATTTTACCGTAAGCCAAGCCCGTTGGGCATCGATAACGGCTTTGACCTATTCGGATTTCGGCGACATCCGTATGGGCACCTTACGTCTGCACGGCTATGACGATTGGGGTATTGTGCGTGAATATTCCGACAACACGGCTACGCATTATAATCCCAATCCGGTGGAAAACCCGGACCTTCTGGTGCAACCCAACACCGGCTACAAACAATACGACTTGTTCAACAAAACCGTTTTTGCCACCGGAAAAAACGCCCGGCTTATTTTCGACACCCAATTTCATACCACTTCGGATATACCACGCTTTGACAAACTTACCGAATACAAAAACGGCCGGTTGAAGTTCGCCGAATGGCGCTACGGCCCCATGCAGCGGTTTTTGTTTTCGCCCCGCTGGGAAGCCGAACTCGGACGCAGGTGGTTGAGCAAAGTAAAAATCATTCCCGCCTATCAACATATCCTCGAAAGCCGGATTCAACGCAAATTCGGGAGCGACATCCGGGAATTCAAAAAAGAAAAATTGCACGTTTTTTCGCTCAACCTGGATGCTACGGCTTCATTTTCGCGGCATTTGCAGTTCCACTACGGGCTCGAAGCCGTGCACAACCGTGTTTTTTCCAAGGCCTACGGCCGGCAACTTCAAATAAACGGCGACAAGGTAACCGGGCTCACGGGCGACTATTACGTGCCCAGCCGCTACCCCAACGACGGTGCCTACTACACAAGCTACGCCCTCTATGCCGATGCCACCAAACGTTTCAACAACGAACATTTCCTGGAAGCCGGCCTTCGTTTTACCCAAACCTATCTGTTTGCCCGCTGGCAAAATTTGCAATTGGTTTCCCTGCCTTTCCAGCAAATCGATATGGCCAATTTTGCGGTAACCCCTATGCTTTCCTACATTTACTCGCCGCGTAATTGGAAAATAAGCATCAATTTGGGCAGCGGATTCCGTTCGCCCAATATCGACGACATTGGAAAAATCCGTGAAAAGAAAGGCAAACTCCTGGTGCCTAACACGGGCCTGAAACCCGAATATTCCTATTCTTCGGAACTGGGAGTAAAAAAAACTTTTTCTTCGCTGGGATTAAGTGTTCAAAGCTATGCCTATTACAACATTATTCATAACTTTATCGACCGGCAGCCCTTTATGCTGGGCGGCTTTTCGCAAATCAGCTACGACGGCGAAATGGTGGATATTTATGCCAATGTAAATAACGGAAACGCCCGGATTTACGGATTCGACTTGGCCGCCGATTGGCAAATCAACCGTCGCATCAAATGGCATGCCGATGCCAGCTGGCTCAAAGGCCACAAACAAAACGGCGACCCCATGCCTTCGATTCCGCCTTGGAAAATTTACAGTAGCTTACAAATCGAAAATGATTATTTCGATATGCTTTTCAGCGGTGTTTACAACAGTCGCAAACCTTTGAACGAATATGACGTAAATGGCGGCATCGACAACCTGGACGAAAGTCCGGTGGACCCGCAAACGGGTGATTACGCCGGATTTCCCGATTGGTATGTGTTCAACGTATATTTCCGTTTCCATTTGATGCACAACCTGTCGTTGGATTTGGGCGTGGAAAACCTTTTCGATGTGCACTACAAACGATTTGCTTCGGCCGTGAGCGAACCGGGGCGTAATCTTAAAATTCAAATTACCGGACGATTTTAATTTTTCAAAAAATATGCAACCCAAAACCCTAGGCGAATTCGTTATCGAAAAACAACACGAATTTCCGTATTCCACGGGCGAATTATCCACCCTGCTCAATTCCATCCGGCTGGCAGCCAAAGTGGTGAATCACTATGTGAACAAAGCCGGCCTGACCGACATCCTGGGCGATTCCGGCAACAATAACGTCCATGCCGAAACCCAACAAAAACTGGATGTGTTGGCCAACAAGTTGTTCATCGACGCGCTGGTAAACCGCGAAATCGTTTGCGGTATCGCGTCCGAAGAAGAAGAAAATTTTGTAAGCGTAGCGGGAATGAACAGGGATAATATGAACAAATACGTTGTCCTGATCGACCCGCTCGACGGTTCATCCAACATTGATGTGAATGTGTCGGTGGGCACCATTTTTTCCATTTACCGCCGCATAAGTCCCGTAGGTGAGCCGGTAACCATCCAAGATTTTCTTCAACCGGGCCGCAAGCAAGTGGCCGCCGGCTATGTGATTTACGGCACGTCCACCATGCTTGTCTATACCACCGGACACGGCGTCAATGGCTTTACGCTTAACCCGGCGCTGGGCGTCTTTTACCTTTCGCATCCGCAAATGAAATTTCCCGGAAAAGGAAAAATTTATTCCATCAACGAAGGAAACTATGTGCATTTTCCTTTGGGTATCAAAAAATTTATCAAATATTGCCAGGAAGAAAAAGACGACCGCCCGTGCACTTCGCGCTATATCGGTTCGTTGGTGTCGGATTTTCACCGCAATATGATCAAAGGCGGTGTTTACCTGTATCCGCCCACGTCCAAGCATCCCAGCGGTAAACTACGCCTGCTCTACGAATGCAACCCTATGGCTTTCCTGGCCGAACAGGCCGGCGGTAAGGCATCGGACGGTTATCGCGACATCCTGGACATCGAACCCGACGAATTGCATCAACGGGTGCCTTTCTACGTGGGCAACCGCGATATGGTGGAACGCATCGAAGAATTTATCCAAATCTACGACTAATGGCCGTTGACGTCCGTATTGAACCTTCTTGGAAGGAAGTCCTGCACGAAGAGTTCGAAAAAGATTACTTCAAGCAACTGACCGATTTTGTCCGCCGCGAATATGCCCGTTACGAATGCTATCCGCCCGGACGCTTGATTTTCAATGCTTTCGAGCAAACCCCTTTCGACAAAGTTAAAGTGGTGATTGTGGGCCAAGACCCTTATCCCAATCCCGGTCAGGCCCACGGCCTGTGTTTTTCGGTGCGCGACGGTGTGCCTTTTCCGCCTTCGTTGCAAAATATTTTTCGCGAACTTCACGACGACTTGGGTGTTCCTATCCCGCAAAGTGGCGACCTGACCCGCTGGGCCCGTCAGGGTGTGTTTCTGCCCAATGTGGTGCTTACGGTGCGCCGGGGCCAACCACGGTCTCACGCCGGAAAGGGCTGGGAACGGTTTACCCGCACGGCCCTCAAAAAAATTTCCGACCTCAAACAAAACGTGGTTTTTATGCTTTGGGGCGGCGACGCCAAGAAAAACCTTCCGCTTATCGACACGTCCAAGCATTTGGTGCTCACTTCGGG
>JALVVJ010000046.1 GCA_027023475.1 Flavobacteriales bacterium | reverse complement strand
CGCATTTTCAAAACCGAATTCCAAATAATAATCCCTAAAATCACCGCCGCTCCCAAATAAAATGATGGCCGCATACGTTCGCTTTCGCCGAATACGATAAGCGCCAAAACGATGCCATAAACCGGTTCCATATTGATGGCCAACATCAAACTGAATGGATTGATATGCCGCAGCAAATCCAACGAAACCGTAAAGGTATAACTCGTGCACACCCAAGCCAATACGGCCAACCATAGCCAGTCTTGCGGACGCACGGCGGCAGGGTGGGGGACATGCCCCGTAGCCAATACGATGATACTAAGCAAAACAAAGCCCGAGCTCAGTTCGAAAAAGGACAAATCCCGCGCCGGATACCGCTGAATAAGCAAGCCGTTCCACACCGAAAAAAGCGCACTCAAAAAGGCCGCTGTAAGGGCGGCGGCCAAGGCCCAAAAACGGATATGACTCAATCCGTAAATCAAACCGATGCCGGCTACCACCGTGAGCCCGAAAAACACTTCGTGTTTTTGAATCCGCCGGCCGTAAATCCACGGTTCGAGTAAGGACGCAAAGAATGCGCCCGACGAAAGGGCCACCAAGGTGGACGACACATTGCCCAATTTGATGGCACCGAAAAAGGCCGTCCAGTGCAAGGCAATCAGGGCCCCGTTGAGTGCAAAGCGCAGGTAATCTTTTCCCGAATAACGTATCTTCGGTTTGCGCAGTGCATACAGCAAGGCCAAAGGAAGGATGGCCAAACCTACTCGATACCATGTAAGCATGAGTGCATCCAGCCGGATAAGTTTACCCAAAATGGCCGTAAATCCCCAAATAAAAACGAGGAAATGCAGGTGCAAGTATTTTCGAAAGCTCGGATGCTTAGCGTTGGGCATGGCGCAGCAAATATAGCGCAAGCAGAATAAACAGGAAATTGGGTATCCACGCCGCCAGGAAAGGATTAAAGCCCGCATTTACCGTAAGAATACCGAAAATTTTGTCGAAAAAAATGTAAACGAAGGCCAATGCAATGCCAATGGCCAAATTAATGCCCATACCGCCGCGCCTTTTACGCGAGGCCACGGCCACGGCAATAAAGGTCAGGATAAAGGCCGCCACGGGCAAACTTACACGCTTGTATTTTTCGAGCAAATAGCGGTCGATGTTTTTCGAACCGCGCAATTTTTCCTTCCGAATAAAATCATTGAGCTCCCGTGTGGGAAGCCCTTCGGCAATATAGTTCACCGGCGTCAGGTCGTTGAAGGTAAACGGAAACACCGTATCCATCACCGCTTTTTGTTGCACTTCTTGCCGGTCGGGCGAAAGGATTTTGCGTTTGGTTACGTTATACAACCGGTAGCGGTGCGTGCTGTCGTTCAGCAGTTTGATGCGTGTGGCATAGAGCCGGTAGCGAACCGTATGGTCGCGAATGTCTTCCCACACAAAATCATAGGCGGTTTTGACCTTGTGGTTGATGCTGGAAATATACACGTAGTGTGTGCTGTCCACTTGCCGGTAAACATCGCTTTTTTCGCGGTAATTTCCCCATTTGTTGAAATATTTACTCCAAAAATCGTTGTAGGTCATCCGTGCATCGGGAATAACCTTGCGATTGAGCAATATTACGCTCCCCGAAATGATCAAGGCACCCAAAAAGTAAGGCATCACAAAGCGTTCGAACGACATACCACCGTTGAGTATGGCCACAATTTCGGTCCGCTGGGCCATACGCGAAGTGAACCAAATGATCGACAGGAACAGGAAAATGGGAAACAACACGTTGAAAAACGTAAGCAAAAAGGCCTTATAGTATTCCAGTATTTCGCTTACCGGAATATGGTTTTCGCGGAATTTTTCGAGCCGTTCGCCCAGGTCGATCAGGATGCTGATGGGCACAAACAGCAGCAACATACCCAAAAAGGTGCCGAAATATTGCTTGATGATGTATTTATCGATAATTTTCATCTACAAACGTCGTGTGATTTTGGGCATCATTTGATTTTTCCAAGTTACGAAATCTCCTTCAATGATATGCCGGCGTGCTTGACGCACCAGCCAAAGGTAAAAGCCCAGGTTATGAATCGAAGCGATTTGCTTGCCCAGGATTTCGTTGGTTTGGAACAAATGACGCAGGTAGGCCTTGGAATATTCGGTATCCACAAAGGTGATGCCTTCGGGATCCAAGGGCGTAAAATCGGTTTTCCACTTGGCGTTTTTGATGTTGATGATGCCTTGGGTGGTAAACAGCATGCCGTTGCGGGCGTTGCGGGTGGGCATCACGCAGTCGAACATATCCACGCCCAGGGCAATGCTTTCCAGAATGTTGGCCGGCGTGCCCACGCCCATCAGGTAGCGCGGTTTGTCCGGGGGCAGGATGTTACACACCAGTTCGGTCATGGCATACATTTCTTCGGCGGGTTCGCCCACCGAGAGGCCGCCTATGGCGTTGCCGTCGGCATTGCGCGATGCAATGTATTCGGCCGACTGTTTGCGCAGGTCGGGAAAGGTGCTTCCTTGCACAATGGGAAACAAACTTTGGTCGTGTCCGTAGCGTGGCCGGGTTTCGTTCCATCGGGCAATGCAGCGGTCGAGCCAGCGGTGGGTGCGTTCCATGGCCTGGCGGGCGTAGTCGTAGTCCACGGGCCAGTCGGTGCATTCGTCGAAGGCCATGGCAATGTCGGCCCCGATGCTGCGTTGGATGTCCATCACGCCTTCGGGCGAGAAAAAATGGTAGGAGCCATCGATATGGGATTTGAAGCGGACGCCTTCTTCGGTGATTTTACGGTTGTCGGCCAGGGAATAGACCTGAAAGCCGCCGCTGTCGGTCAGGATGGGCCGGTCCCAGCCGATAAAGCCGTGCAAGCCGCCGGTTTGTTCCAGCAGGCCGGTGCCCGGGCGCAGGTAGAGGTGATAGGTGTTGCCCAGGATGATTTGCGCCCCGATGTCGTCCCGCAGTTCCCGTTGATGCACGGCCTTCACGGTGCCCAGGGTGCCCACGGGCATAAAAATGGGCGTTTCGATGACCCCGTGTCCGGTTTCGATGATGCCGGCCCGTGCGGCGCTGCCCGGATCGGTGGCTTGCAAACGGAATTTCATAGGCGAAAAATATGTGCGAAATTACGAAATAATGCCCGATAGCGCATAAGGTTTTTTAGGGCGCCTGGCCGCAAGCGTTCACGTAAGGTGCCGGCTTTCACCTCCGGTTCATCCGGCACCACGTTCACGCCGCGGCCACCGCGTGCTCCGCTATTATCTTGCTTGCATCCGGCGGTTTTTGTAGGGCCGGCGCCGTGGTCTTCTTGTCGGAGCGGCGAAGCCCCCGCCGCCGGCACAAAAACATTCGCCGGCTGCTGCGCAAGGATACCGCTACGCCCGCTGGCGCGGAGAAAGGCCGGCGGAGCCGGCCTTCAATATTTGCAGTAGGAGGCCGATGTCATTCCGGCAGCGTTTTGCCGGGCGACAGCAAGGCAAAACGCCAGCTTGTCCCGCACCGAAGGCCGGGAAGGAATCTTTTCAAGGATTGGACAATAGGAACGTAATATTCCACCCTGGATGAAGTATCCGTATTGAGATTTCTCAGTCGCGCCCTTCGGGCGCTCCATCGAAATGAACTGTGTTATTTTCCAAATTTTATTTATTGAATTTTATCATTTAGCTTTTTGATAAGTGTTAAAAGGGGTTGGTTCATGATTTGGATCATAAGGT
>JALVVJ010000045.1 GCA_027023475.1 Flavobacteriales bacterium | reverse complement strand
CCTTCATACACACTTTAAGGGATACTACCGGAGCCGCCGAGGAAACCGAAGGGTTCCGAGGCCGCGAAGCAAGACCCACGGCAAAGCGAAGCGGAGCCGGGGGCTTGCGGAACTTGTCCCGCACATTGCGTAGCAATGTCGGGAGGCGGCCGCAGGCCGCCGAAGCGTCCAAAAAAATAGAACTGAAAGCAAATCCTTAGTCCCGGCCCCGGTGGCGTTCCATAATCACCGAAGCGCGCTTCATTTGTCCCGGCAAAGGGGGATGGAGCTTGGAAAAAACGATGCGCACAAATTGCACTTGCCGAAATTCGTCGAGGACAGCGCGCACAATCCGGGCGGCCGCATGCTCCATCAGGTCGGAATGGACGCGCATTTCGCGGGCCACGCAGGCGTAAACATCGGCGTAGTTGAGACCGCCCTCCAAGCGGTCGGTCCGGGCAGGATCCGAAAGGTCGAGGCCCAACGTCAAACTGACCGAAAACTCGCCTCCGGTCCGTTTTTCGGCATCCAAACAGCCGTGGTCGGCGTGGAAAAGCATCTCGTCCAGCACAAAGTAATCCATAAAAAAAGCCCTGCAATTTGCAGGGCAATTTACAATTTTCGTGTTAAAAAGCGGAATTAACTTTCCTTGTTTTCTTCTTTGGGCTCGTCTTTGATCAATTCCTTGTGGATGATTTCTTCGTAGATGTGTTCGGGCAGGGCACCCACTTGCATCATGGGCGTGCCTTCCATGGGAATGAACAATACCGACGGAATGTTACGAATGCCGAACATGGCGGCCAATTCGCGTTCGGCCTCGGTGTCCAATTTCCAGATTTTGAGTTTGCCCTCGTATTTTTCTTGCAATTTTTCCATAATGGGGGCAATCATTTTACAGGGTTGGCACCAGTCGGCATAAAAGTCCACGATAGCGGGGACATCACCCTTGTATTTCCACTCTTTTTCGTTTTCGTAATCAAAGATTTGGTCTTTGAATTTTTGTAAAGTAAGATGTTCTACTGCCATATTATTTTGGGATTTTTCAGTTGCGCAAAGGTATGACAAAAATCGTGCCGAAGCAAGGGGCTATTGCCGGCGGATAAACACCATTTTATGCTCGTCCGACACTTCGGGGGCAAAGCGGTAACCCAAGCCCTCGAAGTGTTTCAAGTCTTCGGGTTTTTGCGGTTTGTTCAAAGCAATCCACCTGGCCATATTGCCGCGGGCACGTTTGGCCAAAAGGCCGATGGTGCGGTAGGCGCCACGGTTGTAGTCCTTGAAATCGATGTGCACAACGGGCGCTTCGAGGCGGCTTTCATCCACCACGGCGGCGTATTCCTTGCTGGCCAAATTAATCAAAGGACGGCCTTGCAATTCCTTGCGCAAGAGTCCGGTAACGGCATCGCGCCAATAGGATTGAAGGTTCTTGAATCCTTCCAAAGGTAATGGGGTTTTCATTTCCAAACGGTAGGGCATAATCAGGTCCAAAGGACGCAGTATTCCGTAAAGTCCCGAAATAATACGCACATGCGCTTGCAAATCGGGTAATTTTTCGGTCGGAAAAGTTTCGATATCCAAACCCTTGTAGGTGTCGCCGTCGTAGAGGAAAACAGCAGGATAGCTGCCTTGCGTACTCCACTGTTGGAAACGTTCGGCATTGAGTTCTGCCAATTTGGCGGAAATGCCCATAAGCTCCGTCAGTTGTTCGGGCGTGAATTTTTTCAATTTTTCGGTCAAACTTGCAGCCCGGTCAATGAAAACCGGTTCGGTGAATGGCAGGTTTTCGGGAAACGGCTTGTGTTCGTTAAGTTTTTTTGCCGGAGAGAGAATGGCAATCATGTCCTAGGAATTATCGGTTTATATGGTTTTTTGGATAATATATGCAAAATTATTTACAAAACAAATGATTTACCAAAATATTTCGATAATATCCGGTAATATTGAAATAAAAAAAATTTATAGGTACGTTTAGTGTGGAATTCTCAATGGTCCGGGAGGTGCCTGTCGTGCAGATATTTGATAATACCGTCGGCCAGTCCGATACTGGGCACATAGATTTTGTCGGCGCCGCTCCAATTCATGGCCCGGGTATAGATTTTGGCGGCGGGAATAATCACGTCGGCGCGGTCGGGGTTGAGGCCCAATTCTTTGATGCGTTGTTTGTAGCTCATGGATTTGAGCATTTTATAAAGGGCTTTCAAGTGCGGTTTGGTCAGGGGTGAACCGGCCACTTTGCCTGACATTTTGAACAGCTTGTTGATGTTGCCCCCCGAACCGATAAGGTAAATTTCGCCCAAACTTCCCGTATGTTCTTTGACCCATTGCTTGGCCCGGTTCCATTCGCCGGACGGGATTTTGTCTTTCAGGGCACGGACGGTGCCCAACTTGAAGGATTGCGAACCCTTTTTCCGGCCTTTTTCGATGACCGTAAATTCGGTGCTGCCACCGCCCACGTCCACATAAAGGTAGTTTTTGTTCGGGTCGATCAGGTCTTCCAAGTCGGTGTGGGCAATGAACTCCGCTTCGCGTGCGCCGTCAATGATTTCGATGCGGATGCCTGTTTCTTTGCGGATGAGTTCGATGACCTGCTTTCCGTTGCGGGCTTCGCGCATGGCAGAAGTGGCTACGGCCAAATAATCCTGCACGTCGAACACGTCCATCAGCAGTTTGAAGGCCTGCATGGATTTAATGAGTTTTTCCAATTTGGCTTGTGAAATTTCGCCGCGTTCGAACACATCTTCGCCCAGGCGGACGGGCACGCGTACCAGCGTGTTTTTCTTAATCCTGCTGCGTTTGTTGCCGTCGCGAACCACATTGGCAATAAGCAAACGTATGGCATTGGTGCCGATGTCGATGGCGGCGAATTTGACGATTTTCATAGCCCGTTTTTTGTTGTTCAAAGATAATCAAATTCAATGGCCTGCCTTTAAAGGTATTCGTCGGGATTGAAAATATTGCGTTCGGCGGCTTTTTTTTCGGCGATGATTTTTTTCAATATTTCCCGTGAGCAGTTTCCTTCATATTCATCCTTGGTGCGCCCGCAGAATTGGCAGGGTTTGCCGTCGGGATTGGTATCGGGGTTCATACTGGCACAAGTGCCTTCGAATTTACCGTCTTTTTTGAAAAACATCTTAATGCCAATGCCCAAAGTACCTAGCGCTATCAGCGTCAAGCTCAGGATAAGTATCAACCAGAACGAATGGCTCATATCGAATGAATTACCGGTTTCAAAGCTATAAAAGTTTGGGCTGAAAACCTACGATGACGGGCACAAAAAAAGAGCTTCCATTGCGGAAGCTCTATTATTCGAAATTATTTTTTACAAATCAATGCAAGAGTTCGGCCAAAATCAAAGCCACTACGGACATCAACTTGATCAGGATGTTAAGCGAAGGGCCCGAAGTGTCTTTGAAAGGATCTCCCACGGTGTCGCCGGTTACCGCAGCGGCATGGGCGGGGCTTCCTTTGGTGAGTTTTTGTCCGTCCACTTCCACGCCTTCTTCGATCATTTTCTTGGCATTGTCCCAGGCACCGCCGGCATTGGCTTGGAAAATGGCCATCATCACGCCGCTTACCAATACACCGGCCAGCAGTCCGCCAAGCATTTCGGCACCGCCCAAAAAGCCAACCACAATGGGCGTGAGCACGGCAATCAATCCGGGTAAGAGCATTTCGCGCAGCGAGGCCTTGGTGGAAATGGCCACACATTTTTCGTATTCGGCATATTCATCGGCGCTTTCGAAGGCCTCCACATCTTTTTTGTCCCATTGGTCTTCGGGTTTGTCGCCGTATTTACGCATGATTTCGAGCGCTTTATTCAGTTGGGGAATGTTATGAAACTGGCGACGCACTTCGTCGATCATATCTTTGGCGGCACGTCCCACGGCGCCCATGGCTAAGGAAGAGAACAAGAAAGGAAGCATACCGCCTATCAGCAATCCGGCCATCACCAAAGGATTGGCCACGTTGATGGCCGAGAGGTCGGCTTTGTGCATAAAGGCCGAGAACAGGGCCAGGGCGGTCAGCGCGGCCGAGCCGATGGCAAAACCTTTTCCAATAGCTGCCGTGGTGTTGCCCACTGCATCTAATTTGTCGGTTCGTTGGCGTACATCTTTGGGCAGTTTGGCCATTTCGGCAATACCGCCGGCGTTGTCGGCAATGGGGCCGTAGGCATCTACGGCCAATTGAATACCCAAATTCGACAGCATACCCACGGCGGCAATGGCTATACCGTAGAGTCCGGCGTAGTAATAGGCGCCCAATATGGCAATGGCCAAAATCAATACGGGCAACAGCGTGGATTCCATACCCACGGCCAAACCGGCAATGATATTGGTGGCATGGCCTGTGGTGGATTGCTTGACGATACGCCAAACAGGTTTTTTGTAGGTTCCCGTGTAGTATTCGGTAATAAGTCCGATCAGAATACCGGCCACCAATCCCAAAACAATGGCGACAAACACGCCCGTGGCTGTGTAGGTTTTGCCATCCGATGTCCATTGTCCGGGTAAGAAATAATCAACCAGGAACCAGGAAACGACAATCATCAGCACGCCGGCAATGATTTCGCCCGTATTCAAGGCCTTGTGAGGGCTTCCGCCGTCTTTGACCTTAACGAAAAAGGTTCCGAAAATCGAAGTAAGAATTCCCGCGGCGGCCAATGCCATGGGCAGGAACACGGGGTTCAATTCGTTGGCTCCGGTAAAATATCCGGCACCGATAAACACGGCACCCAGCACCATGGAGCTAATCAAGGAGCCCACATAGGATTCAAACAGGTCGGCACCCATACCGGCCACATCACCCACATTGTCGCCCACATTGTCGGCAATGGTGGCGGGGTTGAGCGGGTGGTCTTCGGGAATCCCGGCTTCCACTTTACCCACCAAGTCGGCACCCACATCGGCGGCTTTGGTATAAATACCGCCACCTACACGGGCAAAAAGTGCTATGGAAGATGCACCGAACGAAAATCCGGTAATGACCGTAATCACTTTGTGAACATCCCATCCGCTTCCGCTGTAAAGGATAAACAGAAGCGAAATTCCGAACACACCCAATCCTACCACGGCCAATCCCATCACGCTACCGCCCGTAAAGGCCACTTCCAAAGCACGGCCCAAACCGCTTCGGGCGGCTGCGGCAGTGCGTACATTGGCCAATGTGGCCACGCGCATACCGATAAAGCCGGCCAAGGCCGAACTGATGGCTCCCAAAATAAAGGAAATACCAATCAGCCAGGAAGATTTTTGCGGGTCGGCCGACCAGGCCAAAAGGGCAAAAACAATGATGATAAATACGATAAGCACTTTGTATTCGGCCGTAAGGAAGGCCATTGCACCGCGGCGGATGTGTTCGCCAATACGTTTCATCCGGTCGGTTCCGTAGTCTTGTTTACCGATCCAAACCGAGCGCCACCAAGTGAATAACAAGGCCAAAATGCTTACGGCCAGAACGCCATACAATAAATTCATTCCCATAAATTTAAACGATTTTTTTGATTTGCGGCAAATTTAGTGAATTTCGCTGAATTTTTAGAGGGTTGAATTGCAGGGTTTTCAGGGCGCCTCCCGCACTCGTTCACGCAGCGTTGCAGCAAGTGTAAAATGTCGGAAAAGTTGCAGTTATTTTTGTCGAGAACAAAGCCGGCCATCCGAAGGCATAGCCGTAGCTATGCAAGGATGGTCAATGCCGTTATCGACAAAAAGAAAAAAACTTGGTGTGATAATTTTATGCTTGCTGCAACGCTAGGCTGCGTTGCTACGCACCGCAGTGCGTTCACGAGGCGGGACCGGGCTGTCCGCTCAAATGCGGCTTGGGCAAGGCCGGTTTTTGTAAAGCCGCCGGCGTGGTCTCTTGCGCTGCGAGCCCCCGCCACCGGAACAAAAAATTCGGCCTGCCCCACGCCGCATAACCGCTCCCATCCCTGGCGCGATAATAAGGAGAGCGCGATAAATCGCGCGTCCACAATGGAACATCCTTCCTTGGTTGGAATATCCGGGTTTATGATTGTCCGCTACTGTAAACATTGAAGGCGAAACCGCGCAGCGGGTTCGCCGCCTTCCCGAAGCGACCGAAGGGCGCTGAGGGCTGCAAGGAGACACCGTAGGTGGCTCCGCAGCAAGCGAAGCAAGACCGCAGGGCTTGCGTAACTTGTCCCGCACATTGCGTAGCAATGTCGGGAGCCGCGGAGCAAGACTAAGGGCGCCGGCCCCGCGCCTTCGGCGCGGGGCCGGGCGGCGCAAAAATCGAGGGGTTTTTTCCTAGTCAAAGCGTTGAATAAACGATAAATCCCGCATCCAAACATTTGCCGCTAAAATTTTGCGCCGCCGGCAGCGGAATTTTTATTCCGCCGCCGGCGCCCTGATGGCTTGTGGAGCCGGAGCGGAGACTAGCCGCCTGGCCCGGGCCCTTGCTCCGGCGCGGTGACGGCTCCGCGACGTCCCAATAAAAAAATTTTGTCGTAATGAACCCGTCAATCTCCTTGGGCGTTTGAGCGAAAAATCGTAATATTCGGGTTGAAAAAATCAAGCAGATGAAACGTTTTTCCTTTCTCCTGGCTGTGCTGATGGGAAACCTTGTCCTGCGCGCCCAACAACCCGACCCGCTTTACCTGAACAACCGCATCGAACAAAAAATCGACAGTATCTACGCCCGGATGAGTTTGGACGCGAAAATAGGCCAACTTTTTATGGTGCACCTCCCTTCGGCCTATACGCCTGAAAACCTGGCCAAAGTGGACCACTATGTGCGCGATTTGCAAGTGGGCGGCGTGGGCTTTCTGAAAGGACATCCTTCGGATCATCTGCGCATGAACAACCACATACAAGCCATATCTGACATTCCGCTCATCACGGCCATCGATGCCGAATGGGGCCTGGCTATGCGACAGGATTCGGTGCTGGCCTATCCGTGGAATATGACTTTGGGCGCCTTGCGCAACGACAGTTTGGTTTACCGCATAGCCCGACGGATGGGACGCCAGTTGCAATTGGAAGGTTTTTCGATGAACTACGCACCCGATGTGGACATTAACACCAATCCGCTGAATCCCATCATCGGCAACCGTTCGTTCGGCGAGGACAAAGTCAATGTGGCCCGCAAGGGCTGGGCAGCCACCCTAGGCATGCAGGACGAAGGCATCCTGACCACCGCCAAGCATTTTCCCGGCCATGGCGATACGAGCAAGGATTCGCACAAAACCTTGCCCAGCGTGCTGTTTTCCTACGAGCGTATCGATTCGGTGGAACTGTATCCCTACAAATACCTTATCCCGCGCGGACTGACAGGCGTGATGGTGGCCCACCTGCGCGTGCCGGCTTTGGACTATACGGGCGTGCCTTCGACCATTTCGCCGCATATGGTGGAAGGTATCCTGAAAAAACGGCTCGGCTTTCACGGTATCATTATGACCGACGCCATGGGCATGAAAGGCGTGGCCGACTACACCACGCCGCGCGAGGCCAACCTGAAAGCTTTTCTGGCTGGCAACGACGTAATCCTGTTTCCGCGCGATGTGGAGGAAAGCATGGCCTACTTTAAGCAAAAATATGCCGAAGGGGTCATCACCGAAGCCCGCTTGGCCGAATCGGTCAAAAAAATCCTGCGGGCCAAATTTTGGGCCGGCTTGTTCGATTACAAGCCTCGCCCCGTGGAAAATGTCAAACATTTATCTACGGCCACGGACACGGCGCTGGTCCAAACGGCCTTTGAACAAGCGGTTACTTTGGTTAAAAACCGGGACAACTTTTTGCCTTTTGTGCCCTTGGAACCGGCTACGGCCTACGTTCCGCTGGGCGAGGAGGCCGCCAACGATAGTGTTTTTTACACTTACTTGAATAAATACCAACACGTGACGCGCATCGCCGTTTCGGATGCGAAAGATGTGGAGCGCTTGCAAAAATACGATCGCGTGATTGTGGCGGTGTTCAAAAACACGGCCAATCCGTGGAAGCCCTATGCGTTGAGCGACCGGACCCGCCAACTCATCCACCGGATAGCAGCCGCAAAACCTTCGGTTTTGGTGGTGTTCACCTCGCCCTATGCGCTGCTGCCTTGGAAAGACGAACTGCCCGGCCGCAGCGTGGTGGTGGCCTACCAAAACAACGATTTCACCCAACGGGCCGTGCCGCAATTGCTCTACGGCGCTTTGCCGTTCCGGGGTAAATTACCCGTAAGCGTGAGCCCGAATTATCCCGCGGGCACGGGCATAACCACCGGAAAAACCGGCCGTTTGGCCTACGGGTTCCCCGAACAGGTGGATATGGACAGCCACCGGCTGAACAAGGTGGATTCGCTGATGCAATTTATGATGGACACCATGGCGGCACCCGGCGGCGTGGTGTTGGCCGCACGCAACGGGCGTATTGTCTTTTTGCGTAGCTACGGCTCCCACCGCTACGACGGCAAAGAACCCACTCGCACCGACGACCTGTTCGACCTGGCATCGGTAACCAAGGTCATTTCGGCCACCACGTCTATGATGCGTATCTACGACGAAGGCGGCTTCAAGCTCACCGACCGCCTGGGCGATTTGCTCCCTTACCTCAAAGGTAGCAACAAGGATACCCTGGATGTGATTTCGGTGCTATCGCACTATGCACAAATGAAGTCATGGATTCCGTTCTACCTGCAAACCATCGACCCCGCGACAAAAAAACCTATGCGCAAGTATTACCGATACCGCAAGGAACCCGGCTTCGAAATTACCGTGGCCAAAAACTTCTACCTCATTTCTACCTATCCCGACACCATTTGGCAGCAAATCAAGGATGCGCCGCAATACGAGGAGCGTAAATACGTGTATAGCGGTTTACCTTTCTATTTGTGGAAAAAATTCATGCTGGAACGCTACAATACGGATTTGGATAGCTACACCGATTCGGTATTCTACAAACCCATGGGCGCATACAGCTTAACCTACAATCCTTGGAAAAATACGCCCATGATAAAAATTGTTCCCACCGAGGTGGACGATTACTGGCGTCATCAGGAATTGCGCGGCTATGTGCACGATATGGGTGCGGCTATGTTGGACGGCGTAAACGGCAATGCGGGCTTGTTTGGCAATGCCGAGGATTTGGCCAAGGTGATGCAAATGCACTTGCAGGGCGGTTATTACGGCGGCCGCCGTTACATTAGCGATAGCACGGAAAAACGTTTCCGCCACCGCTATTTTGCCACCGACAGCGTGCGCCGCGGCTTGGGTTGGGACATGCGCCAGTTCAAGGGCGTAATAGGCCCTACCTTCGAGGAAATTTCCGCTCAAAGTTTTGGTCATCAGGGCTTTACCGGAACCATGGTTTGGGCCGACCCCGAGGAGCAAATCGTTTATGTTTTCCTGTCGAACCGGGTTTACCCGAGCATGAAAAACCGGCTGCTCTACCAATTGAACATCCGCAGCGAGGTGCAACGCCTGATTTACTTGGCCCTCAAACATCCCAAGTACGACTACCGCGACCAATACAAGCTCAAAGGCATTCCGTATCCTTGGGAGCAAAAAAACGGCAAGCATTAGGAAAGCGGAACGAGGATTTTTGTGATATAAATTTTTTGGGCGTGTCCCTCGCGCCCTTCGGGCGCTCGGGAAACCGGCCCTCCGCTACAATGGGAACGCCTCCGGGCTACGCCCTCCGGTGCTTGGGCGGGCGGCGTTTTTTTTCCGCACACGTTCACGTATGCCGCATTCCTTCACTTTGTTTGCACTGCGGCACGTTCACGTGGCGGGACCGCTCGTGCGTGGGGCTTCCTACTGGTCGCCTCCGCCAGGCGGAAAAAACTGCCGCCCGCCCTGCGTCCCATTACCGCTCGGTCCGGCACGCGGGATGTTATTGTGCCGTTGGAAAGGTATTTGCCGTTGGAAAGGTATTTTTTTAAAGTTATCGCTTAAATCCCAAACCCAAGAGCATAAGAAATAACAATGTAAATATCCGGCTGTAAAATAATTTGAATGCCTTCCGATAATTATTTCTTGCTATAAGAAGTGAAGTAATCCCAATAAAAACCAAATCGACGATAATGGCCTTAAAATACAGTGATGTCCATCGTGGATCTGCATAACCCAATTCACGTTTACCTACATCTGTTATAAAAATATATCCGACTACCAAAAACATGGCAAGCGTAAAATCCAGAAACAAGAGTTTTTTTAACGGCCCCTCACGGTATAAGACTATGATTTCTTCAAGGTCTAATTTACTGATAAATATCAGAATTAGAATAAGTAATCCCAATACAAATAATGGTGAGTTTAATAAATGCATAGAGGTAGATTAGGAAAAGGATTTTATTAAAAACCCAATCGTAATCGGGCCCAGAAAAGGTATAAGCATAATAAATAGCTTAAATGCGAATGAGGTAATAATACCTATTCCCGTTCGATTGATTTTAATAGAATAATATAAATTTACCGCTGCGGCCACAGATACAACATAGGGAAAAAAGTTCATCCATTTGTCGGCATCCGCTTGCCCGTTAGGCAGATTATTTTTAATAGCATCAAAGGCAATCAAATAAAAAACGGGCAAAGCTACAAAAAGCAAATCAATGACACCGCCCAACATGCGTGCTTTCCCTTTTTTCAAAAGCCGGAATCCCCAATAAGTTAATCCGACTAGCACGATAGAAATAATAGTTACAATCCTTTCATGAAATAATAACCATTGCATATTTTCAACTTTTTAGAACAAATTTATAAAAAAACATCTCATGCCCACACAACATCACTCCCCGATTTTCGTTAGTTTTGTAGCGTTATGAACAGGCCGTTTCGTTTTTTGCTTTTATGCTTCGTTGCCCTGGGTGTGCACGGGCTTCGGGCCCAATTGGGTGGAACGGCCACCTATCGTTTCCTTTCTTTGCCGCCATCGGCCATGCAAGTGGGCTTGGGCGGCAAGCAAATGGTGGCTTTGCACGATAATCCCTTACAAAACTTCGTTAATCCCGCCCTGATCGATTCGGCTCAAACCCGCAAGCCCGCCCTCAATTACAGCAATTGGATTGCCGATATCAACTACGGTAATTTGGCCTATGTGTGGAACACACCCTACGGGCCGGTTTTTACGGGCGTTCATTACATCAATTACGGCCGTTTTACCGCTGCCGACGAGGATGGCAACATCACGGGCAGTTTTCACGGCGGCGAAACGGCTGTGGTGTTGGGCTATGCCTTCCGGCTTCACCGCCGGTGGCAAGCGGGAGTTAATGTGAAGTGGATTCATTCGGTGTTGGCCTCCTACCGCTCCGACGGTGCGGCCTTGGATGTGGGCTTGATTTACCGGAACGACAAAGGCGGTCAATGGGCTTTGGTAATGCGTAACCTCGGGCGCCAATTCACCACCTACAACGGCACGCGCGAGCCCTTGCCCTTTGAAATCGACCTGACCTATGCACAACTATTGGAGCACGCACCATTGCGGCTTTTCCTCACGGCCGAAAACCTGCAAAAACCCCGCATTGCCTTTGTAAACACCGCCTACGACCAAACCGACCCCAACGGCAATGTTACGCATCAAAACATTACGTTGGTCCATCATATTTTCCGCCACTTGATTGTGGGAGCCGAATTGTTTCCGCGCAAGCGTTTCAACTTGCGTTTGGGCTACAATTTCCGGCGTGCGGGTGAGTTGGGCTTGAAGGACGTGAATTTCTCTTCCGGTCTGTCCTTCGGCTTGGGTTTGCGTTTGCGTCGTTTTGCCTTGCAATACGGCTACGGACAAATGCATGCGGCCGGTAATAACCATTTTATCGGACTGCTTATTTTTCTTAATCCTAGCAAATGAAGCAAAAACGAAAAATAAATATCGCCATCGACGGGCATGCTTCCACGGGAAAAAGCACTACGGCCAAGGCCCTGGCCCGGCGTTTGGGTTACATCTATGTGGACACAGGAGCCATGTACCGGGCGGTTACACTTTATGCCCTGGAAAACGGATTAATCGGCCCGGGCTTTTTTTATCACCAACGGCTCATTGACCGCTTGGACGGATTGGACATCGGTTTTCGCTATAATGCCGAAACGGGCAAAAGCGAAACCTACCTCAACGGCCGTAATGTGGAGGCCCTGATACGCCGTCCCGAAGTGGCCGATTACGTGAGCCAGGTGGCGGCCGTGCCCGAGGTGCGCCGAAAACTGGTGGAGATACAGCAACAAATAGCCCGTCAAGGCGGTGTGGTGATGGACGGGCGCGACATTGGAACGGTGGTGATGCCCGATGCCGAACTCAAAGTGTTTATGACCGCGTCGCCCGAGGTTCGTGCCCGGCGACGCTACGACGAAATGCGCGCCAAGGGCGAGGAAGTGGATTTTGAGCAAGTGCTTCGCAATGTGCACCAGCGCGACCGCATCGACAGCACGCGCAAAGCATCCCCTTTGCGCAGGGCCGAAGGGGCCCGGCTTTTGGATAATTCCGATATGAGCATTCCCGAGCAAATCGATTTGATTCTTTCGTGGGTGGACGAGGTGTTGGAGAAGGAGTAATGGGAAGCAATGAAACGGGCCGGATTATACTTGCATAATCTCCCGTATCAATTCTTCTATCTTTTTATTACGGAATTGGGTTTTGAACAGGTAAGTATCAAAATTCACATTTATGTAATAACTGCGGGTAGTGTTTTTTCAAAACTTCCAGTTCGTCATTGGGCGGTTGGATATGTCCGGTGATTTTTTGTTTGGTGATCTTGGGGCGGGCAGATTGATGTTTACGGTTCATAATTTAGGCATTTTCAATTTTCCAATGCTATGAAATTCATGATGAGTTTGATCAATTGATCTTTTTGTACGGCCGGGCTGGCGGCTACCAAGTAACATAAGGCAGTTAAAGTATTGCTATTGAATTTGTTATATAGTTCTTCATGAGAGGTGTTTTCATATAAAAATTGTAGGAATAACAATGCGCCGATACGTTTATTGCCATCCACAAAAGGATGATTTTTAATGATTAAGTAGAGCAGATTGGCGGCTTTTTCTTCAAAAGAAGGATATACTTCTTTTCCTCCAAAACTTTGATAAATGGTATTAAGCGCACTTTCAAAAAGTCCCCGGTCGCGTTCAAGCCCGAAAATTTCGGATGCTTCGCCTTTTTCAATTAAATATTTTTTTAGCGCATTAATGGCTGTTTTGGCTTCTTCGTAACTTATCTTTTTTCGTTCTTTTCTTGTAATTTTAGCTTCGATTTTTCCGGAGTCATAAGCTTCGATCCATTCCCAGACTGCGGCGTATTTTTCAATAATTTCCAATAGTCCTTTGGCCTCTTTTGCCGTGAGCATAGGAGTGTTTATGTTTTCCTTGATGAACCGGATGGTTTTTTCCAGCTCTTTGAGTTTTTGGGCAGTTAGATATTTTTCATTCAAGGCATAACCTTTTATTAGGTATTTTTTCAAAACATCGGTTGCCCAAATTCTGAATTGGGTTGCTTTTTTGGAATTTACGCGGTAGCCTACGGCGATGATTACATCCAGATTATATAAATTCATTTTTCTTTTTTTGCCGTCTGCGGCAACTTGTTCCAAAATGGAACAGGTTGCTTTTTCATCCAACTCACCGGATTTGTAAATATTTCTGATATGCTTGACAATAGCAGGCCTTTGAACGTCAAATAAATATGCTATTTGATGGGCATCCAACCATAAAGTTTGTTCTTTCAGTTGAATTTGTATTTTTTTGTCCTTATCCTCAAAAATGACCAGTTGATTATCTTTTTTCATTCGTGTATTTGTCAAATTAAAATGATGGGCCGGATAAATACGGATTTGATTCAAAAATAGTTATTTCCGGTTGTTAAGGCAAATTTATGGTTTTCCGCGCCAGCGGGCGAAGCGGTATCCTTGTGCGGCAGCCGGCGAAAGTTTTTGTGCCGGCGGCGGGGGCTTCGCCGCTCCGACAAGAAGACCACGGCGCCGGCCCTACAAAAACCGCCGGCTGCAAGCAAGATAGGAGCGGAGCACGCGGTGGGCGCTGCGTGAACGTGGTGCCGGATGAACCGGAGGTGAAAGCCGGCACCTTACGTGAACGCATGCGGCCAGGCGCCCTAAAAATAAAAAAATCAATGGGCTTCGAGCCAGTTTTCGCCCGTGGAAATATCGGCCGTGAGCGGGACGCGCAGCTGCACCACCTTTTCCATGGCTTGGCGCACGATTTGGCGAACAGGTTCCACTTGGTCGCGGGCCACGTTGAGCACCAGTTCGTCGTGCACCTGCAAGAGGATTTGGGCGTCGAGGCCGGATTGGCGTAATTGACGGTCGGCGCGGTTCATGGCCAGCTTGATGATATCGGCCGCGCTACCTTGCACCGGCGTGTTGATGGCGTTGCGCTCGGCGGCACCGCGCACCACAGCATTGCGCGAATGGATGTCGGGCAAATAGCGCCGGCGGCCCATGATGGTTTCCACATAACCGTGCTCGCGGGCAAATTCGATTTGGCTGTCCACAAAGGCGCGGAGTTTGGGAAAACTCTCAAAGTAGGCATCGATGATTTTCTTGGCTTCGGTGCGCGAAAGTCCGGTTTGCTGGCTGAGCCCGTGGGCCGAAACGCCGTAGATGATGCCGAAATTGACGGCCTTGGCGCGGGAGCGCTGTTCGCGGGTAACTTCTTCGGGTTTGACGCCGAAAATGCGTGCGGCGGTAGTGCGGTGGATGTCTTCGCCGCGGCGGAAGGCCGCTATCATGTTTTCGTCGCCGCTCAGGTGGGCCACCAGCCGGAGTTCGATTTGCGAATAGTCGGCCGAAAGGAGCAGATGATTTTCGTCGGAAGGCACAAAAGCGGCGCGAATCATCCGTCCGCGGGGCGTGCGGATGGGGATGTTTTGCAGGTTGGGGTCGGTGGAGCTGAGCCGTCCGGTGGCGGCAACGGCCTGGTTAAAATGAGTATGGATGCGGCCCGTGCGGGGATGGATTTGCTTGGGCAGGGCGTCGATATAGGTGTTTTTGAGCTTTTGCAATTGGCGCCATTCCAGGATGTGGGCCACAATGGGGTGCCGGAATTTGTAGCGGCTGAGCGTGTCTTCGGAAGTGGAATATTGGCCTGTTTTGGTTTTTTTGGGTTTGGCGTCGATGCGCAGTTTTTCGAACAGGATAGCGCCCAGTTGTTTGGGTGAGCCGATGTTGAAACGTTCGCCCGCCAGGGCGTAAATACGCT
>JALVVJ010000044.1 GCA_027023475.1 Flavobacteriales bacterium | reverse complement strand
GTGGACCCGGGACCAAAAACCTTATCCCAAACGTAGATGGCGGATCCATGATTTTCGATTTGGGCTACAAAGGCAATTTTTTGCCCGTCGGGCGACATATCGGGCGAAAAAATAGCCGAAAAATTCGGAAACCCACGGTCGGCAAGGGTTTTTCCGTCAGGTGTTTGCATAATTTCCAAATGCGGAACCAGGGTCGAATCCATATATACGGCCAAAATGTAACGGCCCGAGGCGTCTAAATTAAACTCGCCATAATTGCGTTTTTTATCAATATGAAAGATTTTTCCGGTGTGTAAATCATACAATACAGCACGAGTCCAGATACGGTTGTGCCAACGGGGATGCACTTTATTTTCGGCCCAGAGCAAATAATGTCCGCCTATATAAAAATCATATGCGGGAATTTGAAACAATTTTTTTGTCCGGCCACCGGGGAGCAATTGCATAATTGCCGGTGCATCATCGAAACCATAACGCAAAAAGTAGCGGTTGCCATCATCGTCGGCTTGCAGGGAATAGTCATGGGTATAGGCCTTGGGCTGTGGGAGTAGATAATGAATGCTATCCTTGATTTGGGGCAAACGTGCTTTCCAACGCCGGCGCAGTTCGGCCATGGTGGAATCGGTGAGTTGATGATACCAAAGACCGGTGTTCTGTTTCAAGGATAAATTCATGGCGCCAGGAAAAACAGGGAATTCAGTGGCGTCAAGGACAATCTTGTCCCAAATACTTTTGTCCGGCGAATCCGAAGGCACGGGGCGGAAATGCCGGTTTACGTAGGCCATCAAGTGATAACCCAAATGGTAGTGCGAAGGATAATAGGTTTTGTAGGAGCGGTAATAAAAATCGTAGTAATTCCATTTTTTGCGGGGATATTCCAGCGCTATGGCTTTGACCGGCGCGGCAAAACGACCCGAAAAACCGCGGCCGTAGTCGCCGTAGGCTGTTTCGGCATACACGGCATCGCCTTCGAAAAACCACAGGGGATAGGCCCAAAACATAAAGAAAAGTTGGCCGGCATCGCCGCTCAAATAACGTCCCACGCGGATCAAACCGCGGTTCATGGCATCGAATTGCATGATGTGGCGCATTTCGTGCACGCCCAGTTCCTTATACCACACCCGGCCATAGGAACCGGGCATCATATACCACTGCGAGTGCCTGGGCATTAAACTGGCATAGCCGTTAGGAATAGCATAATAGGGATTCAGCACAACGGGTGTTTTGGGGTGCTTTCCGCCAAGTCCTTGTGAAACAAACCGGAAGTTGTTCTCCAAAAACAGGGCGGTTTTCCGCGCCGTGGAATCAATTTCACCGGGGTAAATGATCCGGTAGTGCTTGGTATCGATTTGTTGCCAATGCACCGAAGGTGGGAGTTGTTGAGAAAAAAGTGCGAAAATTTTTCCAAATAAAATCAGCAGAAAAAACCACCGAATGCTTCGCATTTCCTGATTTTAAATCAAAAATACATAAAAAAAACCGCCCGGCAATTTACCGGACGGTATAATAATTGGCGCTAGGTATTAGCCTTATTTTTTAACCAGTTTTACAACCGAATGGTAGGCGCCTTGGGTAATATCCATCAGATAGATTCCTTGTCGCAAAGATTTTAAGCTCAATTTTCCGCCGTTGGAAAGAACAGCAGCCATTACGGGTTTTCCGGCCAGGTCGTAGATTTTGATTTGCATATCGTCATTGATTGCCGAACGGACATAGACGTAATCGCCGGGCACGGGGTTGGGATAAACTTGCAATTGCGGAATGGCGTTTTTGCCAATGCTTTGATAGTTTTCAAAATCGGTTTCGTCGCGCGGATAGATTTGCGATGTGCTGTAATATTGTCCGGCAATGGCCGTAATGTTTTGTGCGCCCGAAGGAATATTGTCACCATCCAAGCTATGGAAAATGACACGCAACACAATGGTATCGCTACCTTGGATTACCTCATAATTGGTATTATATTGAAATTGCGTATCCGAACCCGGGTCTATGGTGGCGTTCACCACTTTGATTAGTTCGGACTCATAATCGTCCAGGTTGGCGTTCAGTTGAGCCACAGTAACCGTTTCGGGGGTGATTATGTTACCGGTGGACGAAGGGCTGCCCGGATCTACCGTAGGTATCAGTTCCATTACATTACGATAGGAAGCAAGTCGGCCTTTGGCATTGGTTACACCGTCGTAGATTTGATAATTGTTCATGTTGATCACATGACCGGGGTCGTAGATCATGATACCGGCCGTGGCGTCTTGTGCAAAGGCTTTGAAGTAGGAGCCGTAGTCTTCGCCAGCGGTGATAATCACTTCGCCGGTTACTTCATAGTACTGGCCGATGGTTCCGGCGCGCAAAGCGGCTAAGTTGGGCACTTGGATATAGTCGGCCACTTGGAAATGTACGGTATCGCTAACTGCCGGGTTCAACGATGCCCCATTGTTGTCCACCAATTCCAAAACCACGGTGTAGGAAGTGCCGGCGGTGAGTCCGGTCAGGTGGATGGGGTCGGTGGTATAGTGGTTTTGAGGCGAACCGGCATTGACGGTGTACACAACATAACCGTCGCCATTGGAAGGTGCATCCACGTTGAAGTTGGTAACCGTAAAGCTCACATCGGTTTCGGTGGTTTCGGGGCTAAACAGTTGGTTATCCGAAGGAGCGGTAATGCTGATGGTGGGATTGGATGTACAACCCGAATAGGTATCCAAATCGGAAAAATGGGAATCGATGGCGCTAACCACCCATTCGGAACTGGCCGCATCGGTGCCGGCCGAGGCTGCCCAGTCGTTGTTGGGGCTACATACGGTGGTTTTGCGGGTTAAGGTATGATTTTTTGTAGCATTCGACACGCCGGCCACATCCCAACCGCCGCCGGAAGGGCGTTCGCCTGCCTGACCGATTTTGTCCAATGTATCGGCTCCTTTGACCAGGTAGACGGCATCGTCGCCGTTGAAATATGTAACCGAATGTGTGGTGTCGGCCACGTTAAGGATGGCTTGGTCGGCACCGGCATTGGCAATTACATACACCTCACCCGACGGAAGAATTTGGCCCGGGGCCCAGCTTAGGGTGTTGGTGGGCGTAGAAGCCCCGTTGGAAAATTCCAGAACGGAATAATCGCCCAAGTCCACATCGGAACCGGTGCCGTTGTAGATGGCAAGGGCCTTGTTGTTGCTACTGCCTTCGATGTACATGCTAAAATACAGTTCGGTGGCTTGTCCGAAAAGCGAGGCGGAAACCCATAAGGACAACAGGAAAAGAATTGTTTTTTTCATGATGTTGGTTTTTTGGAGGATTGGTATTCAAAGGTACAAAATTTTACCGGTACATCAAATAAAAAATTAATGATTTCAGTGCTCATTTTATATTAAGGCGTTCGCCCCATGGCGTCAAAAGAAAGACGTTAAATTTTTTGTTTATGAACAAAATAAGTTTACTCATCGATAGGTATATTGCGCCAGGGATAAGGAGTGGTTATATGGCGTGGGGCGGGCCGGGGAAGGAGATGAATTCATTCCAACGTCCGGCCATCAACAGCGGGCATCTGCCCACCAGCGGCGCCCCTAATGCTGGCGAGCATAGCGAGTTCCGTCTTGTGAATGTGGCATGGATGAATGCGGCCGGGACGGCCAGGCGCCCAAAAAGCTTATTTGGAACTTATGTTGTCAGTAAAGGTGTAATAACACGGTATTAAAAACGATGTAGGTGAAAATTGGCTATC
>JALVVJ010000043.1 GCA_027023475.1 Flavobacteriales bacterium | reverse complement strand
GTGTTTTCTTACTGTTTCTCGGACTACTGTTTTGGCTGTTCGGCAATTTGTTTTCATGGTTCGGAAAGTTACCCGGCGACATCCGTATCGAACGGGAAAATTTTGTTTTTTATGCACCCATCACCAGCATGATTGTAGTTAGTGTTTTATTGAATGTCATCATTTATTTGATTTTAAAAATCTGGAACAAATGAAAGATTTCTTTCTTTATTTAGTGAGCAAAACCTTTTGGAAAAATATTTTGACAATGCTTATTTTGTCGGCTTTGATATTGGTCGGTATTTATTTTTGGCTGATGCGTTATACCCACCATGACGAAGCCCTAACCGTTCCGGATTTTTACGGATTACCTTACAAAAAAGCAAAAAAAATAGCCAAGAAAAACCGGATGGAATTGGTTATTTTGGATACCCTGGCCTATGACCCCGATTTACCTAAGTTCGCCATACGTGAACAAACGCCGCGCAAAGGAGACAAAGTAAAAAGCGGCCGGAAAATATACGTCAAAATAAATGCCGCACGCTATCGTGATGTGGAACTTCCCAAACTGCGCGGTATCACCCTGCGGCAAGCCAAGGCCACCCTGCATGCATTGGGACTCAAAACCGGTAAAATCACCAAAAAACCTTATTTTGCCGAAGTGGTTTTGGATGTGATCCACGGGCGCGACACCCTTCGCCGCGGCGACAAACTCCCCCGCAACAGCGTGGTGGACATTGTGGTGGGCTCGGGCAAAGAGGAGTTCAAGGCCGATACATTGTCGGCCGACAGTTTGCAAACATCCGTCCAGGAAACAAACGTGCCCTCCGATGAGTGATGCGGCCCGAAAACCCGGTGATGATTCCCAACCTAGGTCTCACGAACGGGACGAGCTCTACGAACATTTCCGGCTCGAAGTTCCCGCCGGCCAATCACCCGAACGCATCGACCGTTATGTAACGGCCAAGCTGGAAAACGTTTCGCGCAACAAAGTCCAAAACGCCATCAAGGCCGGCAACATGGTGGTGAACGACCGGACAGTGAAGGCCAACTACAAGGTTCGCCCCGGCGATGTGATCCGCCTGCTGCTTCCCTATGCACCGTACCGGGAACTTTTAAAACCCGAAAAAATGGATTTGGACATTGTGTTTGAGGACCAACATGTGATTGTGGTCAACAAGCCGGCGGGCATGGTGGTGCATCCGGCCCACGGGCATTACAGCGGAACACTCATCAATGGCATTTTGGGCCACGTGGAGCAATTGCCCGCCGGTAGCGGCGACGAACGTCCGGGCCTGGTTCACCGGATCGACAAAGACACTACCGGACTGCTTGTGGTGGCCAAAAACGAACAGGCCATGTATAAATTGGCCAAACAATTCGCCGAAAAATCCACCGAACGGCGCTACATCGCCCTGGTGTGGGGCGAACTCCCGGAAGACTCCGGAACCATTACGGGCCATATCGGCCGGCACCCCAAGGAGCGTATCAAAATGCACGTTTTCCCCGACGGCAGCCAGGGCAAGCCCTCGGTTACCCACTACCGTGTTTTGGAGCGTTTCGGCTACGTTACCCTGGTGGAAGTGCAACTTGAAACAGGACGCACACATCAAATACGCGTTCATTTTGCCCATAACGGTCATCCTTTATTCGGTGACCCCGTGTATGGCGGAAACCGCATTGTCAAGGGCTTGGCAAGCGGCAAATACCGCCAATTTGTGGAAAATTCCTTCAAGATTCTTCCCCGTCAGGCCTTGCATGCCAAAACATTGGGATTCCGGCATCCGGCCACAAGCGAATTTATGCGATTCGACTCCGAACTCCCCGCTGACATGCAACAAGTTATTGAACGATGGCAACGCTATATTGCCGGGCGTAAAGATATTTGATTTTTTTAGGGCGCCCGGCTGCTCACGTTCACGTTTGCCGCACTGCTTTATGTTCGTTCGCATTGCGGCACGTTCACGTGGCAGCCGCCGCGTGCTCCGCTCAAACGGGCCGGCTGCCCGCACCGGCATTTCGGGGCCGCGGTGCGTAGGGCTTCCCGCTGTCAGCCGCCGCCCGCGGGAAATGCTCGGGCGTGCAGCCGGCCTGTAACCGCTGC
This sequence comes from Flavobacteriales bacterium, assembly GCA_027023475.1. Classification (GTDB taxonomy): domain Bacteria; phylum Bacteroidota; class Bacteroidia; order Flavobacteriales; family Flavobacteriaceae; genus JAADED01. The sequence goes on along the minus strand of JALVVJ010000043.1, from coordinate 13,400 downwards.
GCCCGCTGGCGCGAAATATAAATACATACCGGGTTTCATTATAATTTTTTTTTAAATTTGATTGAAAATGCGAGAGAAAATATTTTCTAATTTTGGTGAGAAGAATATTTTAACCTCAAAAAAATCGACATTATGAAAAAATTATTTTTCTTCGTTTCGTTATTAGTGGGGCTTATCACTTCCGCCAACGCACAAAAATGGTCGGTGCATTATAGTTTGGGGCCGGCGGCCTATGCCGATCTGGGTGACGGGATAACTTTTTCGACCGGCATTGAATATCGTGTTTCACCGGCTTTTTCGATAGCGCCCACATATACTTATGCTAGCGATTTGAGTGCGAAAGGGCCGTCCTATTACCGTTGGAAATACAGCGAAATTGTGGATGCATCGTCCAATCCTCCGGGTAGCGATAGCGACTATTCCGGCCGCGACGAGTCCAACTCATTCCGCGTAATGATGTATTTCCATCCTTTGGCACTCTTTTCGGACAAAGCACGGCGAAGCGATTTGGCCTTGGGTGCGGGATTCGGTTTTTGGTCGGGGAATAGTTTGGCGTATGATTTGGCGCCCGATCCTTCGCATCCGCGGTTTGAATATGCCGAATATTCGCACGGATGGAACTTTGTTCCCGTTATCTATTACCGCTATCACACCCGTAAAGTGTTTTACGGTATGCGATTGGGTTGGGAAAACAATTCCTATTACTGGGACGGTCCGGTGGCCTATGTGCAATTTAGCGTTGGTTTTGATATTTTGTAGGGGTTAAAACATAAAAAAATTTCACTGAGGAGACGCCGTCAGGCGGCTCCGAAGCGGGCGAAGGGAAACAAGGCGCGGCATTGGCATTGGCTCATGGAAGCCGCCGGTTCCAGGAGCAGGCAAGAAGACCGAAGCCCTGAATGAATGAGGGGCTGAGGGCTTCGCAGCCAGCGCAGGCAGACCGGAACGGGCTGCCGAGCAACGCCCGGGGAGACCGGCCTGATTAATTTTGAATTATGAATTTTGAATTATGAATTGATTTTCAGTTAGTTGAGTGGGATTGGGAGTGATAAAGGCCGGGCTCACCGGCGAGCGGAGGGAGACACCGCAGGTGGCTCCCGGAGCATACGGAGCAAGACCGACGGCTAAGCGAAGCGGAGCCGGCAGGGCTTGCGGAGTTGCGAAGGAAAACAAGCGCGGCTACCGGGTTGGCCAGTGGAAGTGCAGGTTTCCGGAGCAGCGGAACAAGACAAGGCGCGGCCTTTAGCGTTGGCCCATGGAAGCCGCCGGCTTGTGGAGCAAGCACGCGAAGACAAGCGTAGCACTATGGCTTCACGCCCGGGGCGCGCCGGCTCCGCGGCGCACTAAAAAATTAATTTCCTACTGAAAATATTGTAGCAAGTGCTTTTACACCACAATATTCACAATCCGCCCGGGCACCACGATGATTTTGCGGGGTTGTTTGCCGCCGAGATATTTAGCCGTGCGTTCGTGGGCCAGGACGGCCTGTTCGATTTCGTCCTTGGAGGCATCGGCCGGCAGAGTAATCTTGAAACGCATTTTGCCGTTGAACGATACGGGGTATTCCTTGGTGGCGCTTTGCAGGTATTTTTCATCCCATTCGGGGTAAGGCGCCCGGCAAACGCTGGGTTGGTGGCCGGCAAGCTCCCATAACTCTTCGGCCAAGTGCGGGGCAAAAGGCGCTATGAGCACAATGAGCGGTTCCAAAATGGCCCGTTTGTCGGTTTTACGGGCCGTGAGTTCGTTCACGGCAATCATCATGGCGCTGATGGCCGTGTTGTAGTCAAAATTTTCGATGTCGGTGCGCACCTTGCGGATGGTGCCGTGCAGGATACGCAATTCGTCGGCGTCGGGTTCCCGGTCGGTCAGCCGGAAACGGCCTTGGTCGTCGTAGTAGAGTTTGCGGAATTTTTTGACGAAGTTATACACGCCCTTCAAGCCGGCCGTGTTCCAGGGTTTGGCGATTTGGATGGGGCCCAAAAACATTTCGTAGAGCCGGAGCGTGTCGGCGCCGTATTGCTCGACAATATCGTCGGGATTGACCACATTGAATTTGGATTTGGACATTTTTTCCACCTCACGCGTAACATAAAATTTGCCGTCGTCCTCGGTAATAAATTCGGCATTTTTCAAGTCGTCGCGCCAATTACGGAATGCTTCGATGTCCAGGGCATTGTGTTCGTCCACCATATTCACATCCACATGAACGGGATGGGTTTTGTATTGGTCTTTCAGGCCGGCCGAAACGAAGGTGTTGGTTCCTTCGACACGGTGGGCAAAAGCACTTGTGCCCAATATCATGCCTTGGTTGATGAGTTTGACGCTGTATTCGGGTTCGGGCACCAGGCCGATGTCGTAAAGGAACTTTTGCCAAAAGCGCGAATATATCAGATGGCCGGTTGCATGTTCGCTTCCACCGAAATAGAGATCCACTTTGCGCCAATAGTTTACAGCTTCCTGCGAAAAGGGCTCGCGGTCGTTCCAAGGGTCCATATAACGGTTAAAATACCAGGAACTTCCGGCCCATCCGGGCATGGTGTTCAGTTCCAAGGGAAAAACGGTTTTGTGGTCGATCAAGGCCTTATCCACAACCTTTTCGTTGGCTTCGTCCCAGGCCCAAATTCGGGCATTGCCCAGGGGGGGGCGACCGTCGGGGGTGGGTTTGTAGTCTTCCACTTCGGGCAATTCCAACGGAAGGTGTTTTTCGGGAATGGGATAAGGCACACCGTCTTTGTAATACATCGGGAAGGGCTCGCCCCAATAACGTTGGCGCGAAAAAACGGCATCGCGGAGTTTGTATTGAATTTTCCGTTTGCCCAATTTCCGTTTTTCCAGTTCCGCAATCATACGGGGGATGGCTTCTTTGGCTTGGAGCCCGTTCAAAAAGTCGGAATTTATTAGAACGGCGTCTTTGTTTTCGTTGGCCCCTTTTTCGATGTCTTGTTCCTCGAATATGTTGATAATGGGAATGTTCATGGCCCGGGCAAATTCCCAATCGCGTTGGTCGCCTGCGGGCACGGCCATAATGGCGCCCGTGCCGTAGCCGGCCAATACATAGTCGCTGATCCAAACGGGAATTTCTTTTCCCGTAAAAGGGTGCAGGACGTAGGCGCCTGTAAACTCGCCCGTTTTTTCCTTGGATTCGGCCATACGTTCCAATTCGGATTTGCGTTTGGCCGCTTCCACATATTTTTCCACTTGCTCCCTGCGGCCGGGTGCGGTGATTTTTTCCACCAGCGGATGTTCGGGCGCCAGCACCATAAAAGTAACACCGAACAAGGTGTCGGGGCGGGTGGTAAACACTTCGATATTGTCATCGAAATTCTTCAAAGGGAATGTAATCATTGCCCCTTCGGACCGTCCTATCCAATTCCGTTGCATTTCTTTTAGGGAATCGGACCATTGGAGCTTATCCAAATCACGGTGGAGTCGTTCGGCATAGGCCGTAATGCGCATAATCCATTGGCGCATTTTTTTCTTGTAGACCGGATGCCCACCCCGTTCCGAAACGCCATTGACCACTTCGTCGTTGGCCAAAACGGTTCCCAAGGCCGGACACCAGTTTACTTCGGTTTCGGCCAGATAGGTCAAGCGGTATTTCAGCAGCATTTCGTTCTTTTCCTTTTCGCTCATACGGCGCCATTGTTCGGCGGTAAAAACCGGTGTGTCTTCGTTGGCATGGGCTTCGACCCCGGCATTGCCCTCGCGCTCAAAAATTTCGATGAGCTTTTCAATGGGCTCGGCTCTGTCGGTTTTTTTGTTATACCAATGTTTGAAAAGTTGGAGGAAAATCCACTGGGTCCATTTGTAATATTTGAGGTCGGACGTGCGTATTTCACGATCCCAATCAAACGACAGCCCGATACGGTCCATTTGTTCCCGGTATCGACGAATGTTTTGTTCGGTAGTAATGGCGGGATGCTGCCCCGTTTGCACGGCATACTGCTCGGCCGGCAATCCGAAGGAATCATAGCCCATGGGATGCAAAACGTTGTAGCCCAGATGCCGCTTGTAGCGGGCATAGATATCCGAGGCGATGTAACCTAGCGGATGCCCCACATGCAAACCGGCTCCCGACGGATAGGGGAACATATCCAATACATACATTTTGGGCTTGTCCGAATGATTATCGGCCTTGAAGGTTTTGTTTTCGGCCCAATATTTTTGCCACTTACGGTCGATAGCGGGAAAGTCCTTCATGGAACGGCGTTTTGCTTGCAAAGATAGGGATTTCCGCCGCTAAAATCCCAAAGGCAGATCCAATACCACAGCCGCTACGCCCCAGCGGTGAAGTTGTGGAATATAAAGTGCCCGGACGCCCACAGGAAACTCGGCGATAAAACCAAACAGGTTCCAGTCGGCAATCAACTCACCGCCCAATCCGTAAAAGGTTCGTCCGTCGGCCGAGGCCCATTCGGCCAAGGGTCCACCACGTAAGCGTTTGATGCGGAACACGCGTTTCCAACCCCAATCGGGATAGCCCAATGGCATTTGCCAGCCGATAGCGGCTTGCCATAATTTGTTGTAGTTGTAATTATTTTCTACTGAGAGCACGGGCAAAGTATTGGGCAAAGGAAAAGCGGAACTTTTGGTTTGAAAACCGGTAGATAACCTGACAAAGTCGTGCCGGAAGGCGCCGGGCAGATAGCTCGTGGCAGTAAATTTCATTTCCTTGGAAAAATTGTCCGGTTCATACCCACCCGAAAAATGCAAGAAAAAGGCCTGACGGCTGCGGATATCACGATAACTTTTTTGTTTTGCCACGGACAGGAAAAGCGTGGGTTGCCACAGTTGATAAACACCGGAACGGCTACGATTCATGGACCAACCTAGGCGCACATGCAAAAAACGATACCAAATACCGGATGAAAAATCCAAAGGAAAACGGACATAGGCCCCCATACGATCGGCAAATTGTCCATTGTAAAAATCACGTCCGCCCCAAAGCCCAACAACCGGAAACCAACGACGTAATTCAAGACTTCCCTGCCATTGGAAATAGGAAGGCGTAAAAAAGGTTCCGGAAACGGCCCATGATGTTTCGTCTAAAACATCGCGCGAAACAAGGGCTCCCGTCAGCCCTACATTATGGTTGGTATCCACCGCCAAAAAACCGAACCACGAATGCGGGTTGAACCACGAACGCAGGTGGTTGTATTTTTTGCGCTCAATGGTGGTGTCGCCAATTTCGAAGTAACGGGCCGAAGCAAAAACCCGCAGTTGTTCTTTTTTGTTTTCTTTGGTTTCGGGGTAATATTTTTTATAAATATCATTGGGATTGTAATAATCTTCGAATTTTTGGTCTATACTATTCCGGTTTTGGCGATGTAAATCCTTGAAGGCAATGGCGGCCAACCGGTAGCCGTTGACGGTGTAGTCCGAAAAGTAGAGCGAATCGCCATCGGCTTGCGGATTAAGCACTTTGTAGGGACGATGGGTGAGTATATCCGTCCGGCCCGTTTCCAAGTCCTTTTCCCAAACATTTACGCCATGATAATCTTCCGTCCAAAGCAGATGAGTAATGTCCCGAAAGGCCAATTGTCCCGGAACTGAACGCCAAACGGGAGAGGAAAGGGTTTCGACAGAGGAATTTTTCACAAAAATATTTTTCCACAAAAAAATCCCTGTTCCCCGGCCTTCCACTTGGGCCGTAAAGGCCACATTTTTTCCATCGGGCGACATTTCGGGAGTAAAAATACCGGTAAATTGCGGGAAAGAACGGTCGGCAAGTGTTTTCCCTCCGGATGTTTGCAAGATTTCCAAATGAGGAACCAAGGTCGAATCCATATATACGGCCAAAATGTAACGACCCGATGCATCGATGTTCAATTCACCATAGTTGCGTTTTTTGTCGATGCGGATGCGCTGGCCCGTGTGTAGGTCATAAAGCACCGGACGGCTCCAAATACGGTTGTGCCAACGGGGATGAGTTTTGATTTCCTTCCACAGCAAATAATGTCCGCCTACATAAAAATCATAAGCAGGGATTTGTAACAATTTTTTTGTGCGGCCACCGGAAAGCAGTTGCATAATTGTCGGTGCATCATCGAATCCTTGACGCAAGAAGTAGCGGTTGCCATCATCGTCGGCTTGCAGGGAATAATCATGGGTATAGGCCTTGGGCTGTGGGAGTAAATAATGAATGCTATCCTTTATCCGGGGCAAACGTGCCTTCCACAGGCGCCCTAATTCGGCCATGGTGGAATCGGTGAGTTGGTCATACCAAAGCCCGGTATTCCTTTTTAAGGATAAATTCATAGCGCCGGGAATAAAAGGAAAAAAGGTGGCATCCCGGACAATTTTGTCCCAAATACTTTTGCCAGGCAAACCCGAAGGCGCGGGCCGGAAATGCCGGTTTACGTAGGCCACCAAATGATAACCCAAATGGTAGTGCGAAGGATAATAGGTTTTGTAGGAACGGTAGTAAAAATCGTAGTAATTGCGTTTATTACGGGGATATTCCAAAGCAATGGCCTTGATCGGCGCGGCAAAATAACCCGAAAATCCGCGGCCGTAATCACCGTAGGCCGTTTCGGTGTAAACCGCATCACCCTCGAAAAACCATAAAGGATAGACCCAGAGCGTTAAAAATAATTGTGCGGCATCGCCACCCAAATAACGTCCCACACGGATCAAACCGCGGTTCATGGCATCGAACTGCATCACATGGCGCATTTCGTGCACGCCCAGTTCCTTATACCACACCCGTCCAAAGGAACCGGGCATCATATACCACTGCGAATGCCGGGGCATCAGACTAACATAGCCGTTGGGAAGGGCATAATAGGAATTTAAAATAACAGGCGTCCGGGGATGCCGTCCGCCTAAATCTTTGGAAACGAACCGGTAATTCTTTTCCAAAAACACGGCGGTTTTCCGCGCCGTGGAATCGATTTCGCGGGGGTAAATAATGCGGTAGTGCTTGGTGTTAATTTGCTCCCAACGCACCGAAGGCGGGAGTTGTTGGGCGCATAATGGAATAATATTTATTAGAAACAACAAAATAAAATACGGACGCATTCGCATGGTGTGAATTTTTATCAAAATTACCAAATTATCAACTCCGGCCCATAAAAAACCGCCCGGCGACTTGCCGGACGGTTTGGTTCCAAGCAAAAAGTTTGCTTATTTTTTGACGAGTTTTACAACCGAATGGTAAGCCCCTTGGGTAATATCCATTAGATAAATTCCTTGACCCAAGGATTTTAAACTCAATTTTCCGCCGTTGGGAAGCGTGGCTGCCATAACGGGTTTTCCGGCCAGGTCGTAGATTTTGATTTGCATATCGTCATTTATACCCGAACGGACATGGACATAATTGCCGGATACGGGATTGGGATAAACCCGTAATTGCGGAATGGCATTTTTGCCGATGCTTTGATAGTTTTCAAAGTCGGTTTCGTCGCGCGGATAGATTTGCGATGTGCTGTAATATTGTCCGGCAATGGCCGTGATGTTTTGTGCACCCGAAGGAATGTTGTCACCGGCCAAACTGCTGAATATCACCCGCAACGTTATTGTATCGCCAGCTTGGGCCACATCGTAGTTGGTGTTTAATTGGAATTGGGTATCCGAACCCGGGTCGATGGTAACGTTTTCCACTTTGATAAGTTCGGATTCATAATCATCCAGGTTGGCATTCAGTTGGGCCACGGTAACCGTTTCGGGGGTGATCATATTGCCGTTGGACGAGGGGCCGCCCGGGTCCACCGTGGGCACCAGTTCCATCACATCACGGTAGGAAGTCAGCCGGCCTTTGGCATTGGTTACACCGTCGTAGATTTGATAATTATTCATATTGATTACATGGCCGGGGTCGTAGATCATAATACCGGCCGTGGCGTCTTGAACGAATGCCTTGAAGTAGGAGCCGTAGTCTTCGCCTGCGGTGATGATCACTTCGCCGGTTACTTCATAGTATTGGCCGATGGTTCCGGCTCGAAGCGCTGCAAGGTTTGGCACTTGAATATAGTCGGCCACTTGGAAATGTACGGTATCGCTAACCGCCGGGCTCAACGAAGCTCCACTATTGTCCACCAATTCCAAAACCACGGTGTAGGAAGTGCCGGCGGTGAGTCCGGTCAGGTGGATGGGGTCGGTAGTATAGTGGTTTTGGGGCGAACCGGCATTGACGGTGTACACAACATAACCGTCACCGTTGGAAGGTGCATCCACATTGAAGTTGGTAACCGTAAAGCTCACATCGGTTTCGGTGGTTTCGGGGCTAAACAGTTGGTTATCCGAAGGAGCGGTAATGCTGATGGTGGGGTTGGATGAACAACCCGAATAGGTATCCAAATCGGAAAAATGGGAATCGATGGCGCTAACCACCCATTCGGAGTTGGACGCATCGGTTCCGGCCGAGGCCGTCCAGTCGTTGTTAGGGCCGCAAACGGTGGTTTTACGCGTCAATGTATGGTTTCTGGTAGCATTCGACACGCCGGCCACGCTCCAACCGTTGCCAGGGTCAATACCCGCCTGACCGATTTTGTCCAAAGTGTCGGCTCCTTTGACCAGGTAAACGGCATCGTCGCCGTTGAAATAGGTAACCGAATGTGTGGTGTCGGCCACATTGAGGATGGTTTGGTCGGCACTGGCATTGGCAATCACATACACTTCGCCCGACGAAAGAATTTGACCCGAGGCCCAGCTGAGGGTGTTGTTGGGTGTAGAAGCCCCGTTGGAAAATTCCAGAACGGAATAGTCGCCCAAATCCACATCGGCACCGGTGCCGTTGTAGATGGCGAGGGCCTTGTTGCTTCCGCTACCTTCGATATACATACTAAAATAAAGCTCGGTGGCTTGCCCGAAAAGCGAGGCGGAAACCCACAAGGAAAATAGGAAAAGGATTGTTTTTTTCATGGCGTTGGTTTTTTGGAGGATTGGTATTCAAAGTTACGAAATAATTGTAAGTCAAGGCAAATATTTTATTATTTATGTTTGGTTGCTAATTTCGTTATTACTTTTACCTGTTTGGATGATTTTTGGTTAATTGGACTTGCCGTAATAACAGATTTGCATTAATTGATGACAATCAGTATTTTTGATTAAACATACGAATTGATAATTTGTTATTGCATAGTTACTTACTTTTGCCTAACAACAAAAAAATGAATGAAATACGTTTTAAAGGCGGAGCTAAAATCGGAAGGGCAAGAATAAGTTTACCATTTGCCACGTTGAAAGCAAGCAAAGATAAATTAGAATTAGATGCTTCAATAATCGGGCATTTGGTTTTCCGGGCGCAGGATATTTTGGCACTTGAACCTTACTACCCATCTATCGGATGGGGAATAAAGATCTATCATCGCGTTTCGAATTATAAACGACCGGTCATTTTTTGGACCTTGGAAAATCCCGAAAAGGTGATAGAACAAATAAAACGAACCGGTCTTTTTGACGGAGTAAATTCAAAATCAAATTATTCCGATTTGCAGATTCTCGAATTACAAAAACAAGGTGAATTCCCATTTAAAGAATCTTTTGCCATACTTTTTGTATTTGTATGGAATATGTTTTTTGTCTTTGATCTTCCCTTTATAAAAGATAGATTCTTGGAAGGCAAAGACAAGATTCCTTTCGGCGACGGAATAATTACGGCCAACACACTGTTGTTTATCACTGCTCTGTTAAGTTTAATATCTCCGGGATTTAGGCGATTAATTCTAAAAGAAGGCAGATCATTGGACAGTATCCGGAAGTTTATAGTATTTGTTATTATTATAAGCGGGACGACATTGCTTTTTATGATATTCGGACGGATTTTGAATCCATAAAAACCATACCGGCACCAATCGGATAGAACTTTTTTACAAAAAAACGCCATTTGTTTGGCATCAAGGTCGTCCGGTTTCATTTCGCCAACGGGAAACTCCGCGCCAGCGGGCGCAGCGGTTACGGGCCGGCTGCGCGCCCGAGCATTTCCCGCGGGCGGCGGCTGACAGCGGGAAGCCCTACGCACCGCGGCATCCGAAATGCCGGTGCGGGCAGCCGGCCCGTTTGAGCGGAGCACGCGACGGCGCCACGTGAGGAACGGCCGACGGGAGCGTGCTCCGTCATCGCGAAGCGGCGGCCGATGCACCGGAGGTGCTCCGAACGTGAGCGGCGGGGCGCCCTACAATAAATAAGTCCCGAAAAAAAATTAATCCTCCGGCAAATCCAATTTAAGGTGTAACTCCTTCAACTGCTCGTCCGAAATGCGGTCGGGGGCGTCGATCATGGTGTCGCGGCCGGCATTGTTTTTGGGGAAGGCGATAAAGTCGCGAATGCTTTCCCGGCCGCCCAAAATGGCCACCAAGCGGTCGAGCCCGAAGGCGATGCCTCCGTGGGGCGGCGCACCGTAGGTGAAGGCGTTCATCAGGAAGCCGAATTGGCGCTGGGCCTCCTCGTCGGAAAAACCCAACAGCCGGAACATTTTGCGCTGCAAGTCCTGATCGTGAATACGAATGGAACCGCCGCCGATTTCGTTACCGTTGAGCACCAAATCGTAGGCATTGGCCCGCACCTTGTCCGGTGCGGTGTCCAGCAGGGGAATATCTTCGGGTTTGGGTGAGGTGAACGGATGGTGCATGGCATGATATCGTCCGGTTTCCTCGTCCCATTCCAGGAGCGGGAAATCCACCACCCAAAGCGGCGAAAAGCGTTTGGGGTCGCGCAAACCCAAGCGTTCGGCCATTTCCATGCGCAAAATGCCCAAGTGCCCTTGCGTGGCCTGCCGTTCGCCGGCCATGATAAAGAGCAAATCGCCGGGCTTGGCGCCGGCCTTTTCCATCCAATCCTTGATGGTAGTGGCATCGAAAAATTTGTCCACCGACGACTTGATGCTTCCGTCGGCGTTGTATTTGGCCCAAATCAGGCCCTTGGCTCCCACCTGCGGACGTTGCATCCACTTGGTGATTTCGTCGATTTGCTTGCGCGAGTAGCCGGCTGCACCTTCCACGGCAATGGCGCCTATGTATTCCGCTTGGTCAAACACACGGAAGCCCCTGCCCCGGGCCGAATCCGTTAGCTCGGTCAATTCCATGCCAAAGCGGATATCGGGCTTGTCGGTGCCGTAGCGTGCCAGGGCCTCGTCGTAGGACAAGCGCGGGAAAGGACCGGTGTCGATGCCGTGGATTTCCTTGATAAGGTAACGCACCAAGCCCTCGAAGGTTTGGAGCACGTCTTCCTGTTCCACAAACGACATCTCGCAGTCGATTTGAGTAAACTCGGGCTGGCGGTCGGCGCGCAGGTCTTCGTCGCGAAAGCATTTGACGATTTGCATATACTTGTCCAGCCCTCCCACCATGAGCAACTGCTTGAAGGTTTGCGGCGACTGCGGCAAGGCATAAAACTGTCCGGGATGCAGGCGCGAAGGCACCACAAAATCGCGGGCACCTTCGGGGGTGGACTTGATCAGGTAGGGTGTTTCCACGTCGATAAAACCTTGTTCGGCCAAGTAATTGCGAACCAATTGCGTTACCCGTGCCCTGAAAATCAAGTTGTTTTTGACCGGATTACGGCGAATGTCCAGGTAGCGGTATTTCATGCGCAGTTCGTCGCCGCCGTCGGTATTATCCTCAATGGTAAAAGGCGGTATTTCGGATTTGTTCAGCACTTCCAGTTTATCGACCTGTATTTCGATTTCACCTGTGGGCAATTTGGGGTTTTTGCTGGCCCGTTCCACCACGCGGCCCGTGGCTTGGATGACGTATTCGCGGCCCAAACTGCGGGCTTTGTCCAACAGCCCGGCGTTTTGCTCATTAAAGGCCAACTGGGTGATGCCATAGCGGTCGCGCAGGTCCACAAAAACCATGGCGCCCAAATCCCGTACCCGCTGCACCCAACCGCTAAGTTTGACCTCTTGCCCGATATGTTCGCGGCGTAATTCGCCGCAAGTATGTGTTCGATACATAAAATATTTACTTTGGAATCACGACAAAGATACGGGCTTTCGGACAATTTTACGAACGGGGCGGATTGGTATAATTTTTGCAGCAAAAATGTTAGATAATCCAAAAAAAAAATTTGACGATGAAACGATTTATTCCGGCTTTGTTATTCGGCATATTATTGCTGAGTGCATCGTCGTGCAAACTTTTCCGTCCCGGTCAAAATGACGATGACACAGAACACGTGCCCATCCCGGTGGATGACATTAAAAACATTGTGTATTACCACGATTTGGCCACCGATGTGGTGGAAACCTTTATGAATTATTACATCGAAAACGCCGCATTGCCGGCTTGTGTGCACGAGGATAGTCTTTCGCCTTGGACCAAACGCTGGACTTTCGGCTCCTCCTGTACCCTGCCCGACGGGCATACCTATGGCGGTGAAACCGATTTGATTTATAATCCTTCCAACCAAGCGCACACAATCATTTTGTACGGAGAAAGCAACGGCATACCCCATCCAACCCTTATCGACCAAGTTCCCTTTGGCAAGAGGTCGTTACTCTTCCTGGAACAACAAAACAACGCCTATCACGCCACACTAAGCATGGTTTTGCCCGTGGGCAACGATACCTTAAACCTCGGTACGGAATTCGACATCCGCCTGACCGACCCCGGCCAAGCCGCCGATGGAAGCGACAAACATTGGCAAATCGACCATGTGCACTTTGATTATGTGGTATATCATGACGATATGACCCACCCGTTGGTCAAATACGAAGGCAACGAAACCCTCGAACCGCTCGAAAAACAATACAACTGCCCATTGGCACTGAGCGGGAAAATGCGCATATACGATAAAGACCTCAATACCTTCGACGTGGACTATGGCAACGGCCAATGCGACAACACCGTAACCGTATCCAATGCAGCCGGCGATACCGAAACACTGCATATTTCCACACCTTGATTAAACCCTTCGATATTTGTAACATCCAATACACGAAAACTCCAAAAACCCATCAACCATGAAAAGACTCGCCATTTTCCTCCTCACCGGCCTTTGGATACTGGGCTTGCAATCCTGTAAAAAACAACAGGAATCCACGGCCGATTTGTCCAACGACGAAACCACCGACCTGATCACCACCGATGCCACCACAGACGAACTGATGAACACGGTGGAAACTTTCTTTACGGGCGACGCTTCGCGTTCGCAACACAACCATTTGCCTTCGTGTGTTACCGTTACCCGCGTACGACACGGCGATACGCTAAATGTTACATGGGAATTCGATCCCGCCGGATGCCAAATGCCCAACGGACGCACCTACACGGGCACCGTTCACATTACGCGTATTTGGAACCGTCAAGACCATGAATTCCACCTCTATGTAACCTTTTCCGACGACTTTTCGGTGGACGGCATCGATGTGGACGGCGGTTTTGAACGCACCCGCGTTCGTCAGAATGCCAACGGCAATCCCGAAACCGAATTTTCGTTTGCCCTGACCATCACGCGCCCCA
>JALVVJ010000042.1 GCA_027023475.1 Flavobacteriales bacterium | reverse complement strand
CTTTTTACTTTCCCATTACACTGCCTTGGACATGCGCGGAATTTGGTGGTCGTTTCCCATTTCTAACCTGGTAGCGGCCGCTGTGGCGTTGTATTGGTTTTACTTTAAACCTTGGCACAAACGCCGACTCACCCGTGAAGTAAGCATGCAAATTCGCGTTGGCAATGAAAGCATCATCGAAGAGAGTTGGGAGGATTGAGTTGATTACCACTTCACTTGCCGATAATCATATTCTCCGGGCAAAGAAGGAATAATATGAATCCGGAATGAGTAATCATTAATTTTATTTTCGCATAAACTCAAATATATACTATAAACCGAGGATTTTTTTTTACATTCAAATCAGTTAAATAAATCCGGATATTTTTTACCAACAAAATAACCAAAAAGCCCCTAAAAATAAGGGCTTTTTGGTTTGACACAAGATATCTAAAAAACTTTACGCCTTATCCTCGCTACCTGACTGCTCTTCACCGGAGTCTTTGATTTCTCCGGCATCATTTCCGGCCAGGTCTTCTTTTATGTCCTTGATTTTTTCTTCGGCTTTTTCGGATAGTTCGCGGGCTTTATCCGTGGCCTTATCGGCAAATTCCTTGGCCTTTTGTTTGATGTTTTCGATGTCGTCGGCGTATTCTTCTTTCAGTTCATTGATTTTGGCTTCGGCCTTTTCGGAAAGTTCACTGACCTTTTCGGAAACTTGCTCGCCAACCGCTTTCGCCTTTTGCTTGATGTTTTCAATATCATCGCCGTATTCTTCCTTAAAATCTTTAATTTTTTCTTCGGCCGCTTGTTTTACCTTTTCGAAGGTTTCGGTGGCATCCTCCTTCAAATCTTTCATTTGTTCTTCCAGGTTTTCACCCAGCTCATTGATTTTTTCCTGCGCCTCGGCAGCCAGTTCGGCGGCTTTTTCTTTGGCAGGCTTAAACATCTGTTTGAGTTTGTCGAAAAATCCCATAATAGTTGATTTTTATTTCCTACAAAGGTAGAATATTTCAATCAAGATTAAAAAACTTTCCAAAAAGATTTTTTTTCATACACACTCCCCCGCATTTTCGTAGCTTTGTTCTACAACTTATATTTATGCTAACCTTATTTGAAAATATAGCCCAACTGGTGCAGGTTCGTCCGGTGGAAACAAAACTTTTGCGCGGCGAACAAATGAATTCCTTGCCGGTTATCGAAAATGCTTTTTTACTTATCGAAGACGGCATTATTCGTGATTTCGGCCCTATGGGCGAAAAACCCGCTATCCGGCCCGACCGCCGCATCGATGCATCGGGACGCTTGGTTTTGCCCGCGTGGACCGATAGCCATACGCATACGGTTTTCTCCGCATCGCGTTATACGGAATTTATGGACAAAATCCGCGGTCTTTCCTACGAAGAAATCGCCGCCCGCGGCGGAGGTATTTTACAATCGGCCAAACGACTGAACCAAACGAGCGAGGACGAACTCTTGGAAGGCGCCTTGGCACGCGTGCACGAAATGATGCGTTACGGAACCGCCGCCTTGGAAATCAAATCCGGCTACGGGCTTTCGGTGGAGGGCGAACTGAAAATGTTACGCGTGGTCAGGCGCCTCAAAAAACTTTTGCCCATTCCCGTCAAGGCCACTTTCCTGGGCGCACACGCCGTGCCCCAAGGAATGCAACGCGAAGATTACGTGCGAATCATTGTCGATGAAATGCTCCCCGAAGTGGCCCGCCATCACCTTGCCGACTACGTGGACGTTTTTTGCGAAAAGGGATATTTTACACCCGACGACACCGCCCGCATCCTGGATGCCGCCGCCCGTTTCGGCTTACGCCCCAAACTGCACGTCAATCAGTTTACTTCCTGCGGATGCTTGCAAACGGCCGTCCGCTACGGTGCCCTGAGTGTAGATCATTTGGAAGAAATGCGTCCCGAAGATTTTGCCGCACTTTCCGGCGGCCAAACCATTGCCACGGCACTGCCCGGATGTTCGTTTTTCCTGGGTATTCCTTATGCGCCGGTCAAAAAGATGATCGAACATAATATTCCGGTGGCCTTGGCTACCGACTTTAATCCGGGTTCGGCTCCTTCGTTCAATATGAATTTTATGGTGGCCTTGGCTTGTATCAAAGCACGGCTCACCCCCGAACAGGCCATCAATGCCGCTACGCTAAACGCTGCCGCCGCCCTCGAATTGTCGGACGAAATGGGAAGCATCGCCCGCGGCAAAAAAGCCCGGCTTATCCTTACACGTCCCTTGAATCACTACGGCGAAATTCCCTATTATTTTGCCACCAATCCGGTGGAGGAATTGTTTGTCTGAACCCCGGGCATAGTTTTTCCGTATTTTCGCACAAACAAAAAACGGTTTTGAAGAAAAAACGCGTAAACATCATCACGCTGGGCTGCTCCAAAAATCTGTTCGACAGCGAACAATTGGCCGCCCAATTGGCCCGCAAATACGATGTGCAACATAATGCCGACGAGCCCGCACCCATTACGGTGATCAACACCTGCGGTTTTATTCACGATGCCAAGCAGGAATCCATCGACACCATCTTGGCCTATGTGGAAGCCAAAAACCAAGGCACTATCGAAAAACTTATCGTAACGGGTTGCCTGAGCGAACGCTATGCCCGGGAACTTCCGCAGGAAATACCCGAAGTGGACGCCTGGTTCGGCAATTATCATTTGGCCGACGAAACCCGGCTTTTGGGTCTGGATTTCCGTCCCGATTTGCTTTTGGAACGGCGTTTGGCCACACCTGCGCATTATGCCTACCTGAAAATATCCGAAGGTTGCGACCGCAGTTGTTCCTTTTGTGCCATTCCGGCCATACGCGGAGCGCATCACTCACGTCCGGTGGAAGATTTGGTTGCCGAAGCGGAGCGTTTGGCCCGCCGCGGCGTAAAGGAACTCATCCTGATTGCCCAAGACCTAACCTACTACGGATTGGATTTGTATGGAAAACGGCGGCTTGCCGACCTGCTGCGTCAGTTGGCACGGGTTGAGGGCATCCGGTGGATTCGCCTCCACTATCTTTACCCTACGGGTTTCCCCGAGGATATTTTGGACGTGATGCGCAACGAACCCAAAATTTGCCGCTATTTGGATATGCCTTTGCAACACGTGGACGACGATATTTTGGCTTCGATGCGGCGTGGCGTTTCGGGCGAAAAAACACGTGCGTTGATGCACCGGATCAAACAACTGCTCCCCGATGCCGCCCTGCGCACCACCTTTATTGTGGGCTATCCGGGCGAAACCGGCGAAAAGTTCGAACGGCTCTTGGATTTTATCCGCGAAATGCGTTTCGACCGCGTGGGGGCTTTCACCTACTCGCACGAGGAAAACACGGCGGCCTACAAGCTCCCCGACGATGTTCCCCGGGAGGTCAAGCAGGAGCGTTTGGCCCGCCTGATGGAGGTGCAACGCGAGATTTCTTTGGCCAACAATCGCCGTAAAATCGGTAGCACGCTCCCCGTGCTTATCGACCGGCACGAAGGCGGTATTTACATCGGACGGACCGAATTTGATTCCCCCGAGGTGGACGGCGAGGTGATTGTGCATTCGTCCCGCCCGCTGAGCGTGGGCAAGTTTGTCCAGGTGCGAATTACCGGCGCTACGGAATATGATTTGGAAGGCCGGGTGGAATAAATTTTTTTTCGGGCGCCCCGCCGCACACGTTCGTCGCGCCTACGGCGCATCGGCAGGCGCTTCGGGACGACAGAGCGCCCTCCCGCCTGCCGCCACTCACGTGGCGCCGTCGGGCTGTCCGCTCAAATGCGGCTTGGGTGCGTCGGTTTTTGCATGGCCGGCGCCGTGGTCTCTTCCTCCGGGAGCCCCCGGCGCCGGCGCAAAAAACACTTTCGCCCCTTCGCCGCATAACCGCTCCCATCCCTGGCGCGAATTTAATTATGAATTCTAAATTATGAATTTTGAATTGATTTTCAATGATTTACATTCGTTTTTGATAAAAAAGCTCAGGTTTGCCGAGGAGACCGGCGGGCCGAACCCGTGAGGGACGACGGGTTCCGAGGGGCGCAAGGAGACGCCGCAGGCGGCTCCGAAGCGAGCGAAGGGAAACAAGGCGTGGCCTGTGGCGCGGGCCCTTGAAAGCCGCAGGTTCCCGAAGCCGCGAAGGGAGACAAACGCGAAGCCGCAGGCGGAGCATGCCGGCTCCCGGAGCGCGGAACAAGACAAAGGGCGCCGGCGCCGCGCCGAAGGCGCGGGCCGGGCGGCGCAAATTCAAGGCCTTATTGTCCGGCCGGAACATTTTTACATCGCCTGAATCGGATTGAAATATTTTGCAGAAAAAAATTTGCGCCGCCGGCAGCGGAGCTCCGCTCCGCCGCCGGCGCCCTGACGGCTTGTGGAGCCGTGAAGGCGACCGCAGGGCGCCGGAGCGCACAAAAAACTATCGCTTACGCCGCTGCCATTCGCGCGCCACATCCTCCAATCCGGCATACCATTCGCTGCCGAATTTGCGCACCAAGGGCTCCTTCAAAAAACGGTAAAGCGGAACATTGAGTTTTTCGCCCAAGGCGCAGGCCGGCGAACAAATGTCCCACCGGTGCACATTAACCGCCATAAAATCGGTATATGCGGTCAGCCGCACAGGATATAGGTGGCAGGAAACGGGCTTGGGAAAATCGATTTTGCCTGCACGCCAAGCCATCTCAATGGCACATAGTGCAATACGGTTTTCGTCAAAAACCACAAAGGCGCATTCGGCACCGTCGACAAGTGGCGTAGTCCAATCGCCGTCGGCATCTTTCACGTAAAGTCCTTGCTGCTCCACAGCAAGAATTCCTTCGGGGCGCATAAACGGGCGCACATGCGGATAGATGGCTTCCAAAACGGCCAATTCTTCCTCTTCCAAAGGCGCACCTGAATCACCTTGCACACAACATTCACCCTTGCAGGCCTGCAAATCGCAAACAAAACGCCGCTCGAAAAGCTCGGTGGAAATCAAGGTGCGTCCCAGTTGTATCATCTTCATTATGAATAAAAAAAGGAGGACCTTTCCGTCCTCCCTCCTTGCTCCCCCAGCTGGACTTGAACCAGCGACACATGGATTAACAGTCCACTGCTCTAACCAACTGAGCTATGGGGGAGTGTTGTTTGCGCTTGCAAATATATAATCATTTTCTTTTTTACGCAAGAGGTGAAAAAAAAATTTTTCCGGCTACGAAATGAGTATCGATGAGTGATTTCCTTTTCAATATTCCTTGCAAACAACCCGTTAAGTTCATATCCAATAATATGACTAATTTTGCGTTTTAAAGAAAATACTTTACAAGATGAGCTTTGTAACCTTACTTCAAACCGGACAAGTGGCCGATACGTTGGCCAATAATGCCGGGCAAACCGGCGGTGAATCCGTGGAAAAAACGCTGAGTGTTATCGACCTGATTATGAACAGTGGAACGGCCGGGTTGATTATTATCGGCCTGCTGTTTCTGATGCTCTTTGCAGCCCTGTACATCTATTTCGAACGCCTGTCGGCTATCAAAGCCGCCTCCAAGGTGGACCCGAATTTTATGATGCAAGTGCGTCAATTTATCAAATCGGGCAATATGGACGGCGCTATGATGTTGGCCCGTCAATACAACACACCGGTGGCCCGGTTGATTGCCAAAGGCATATCGCGCATCGGCAAACCGCTGGACGATATTAACAAAGCCATCGAAAATGCCGGCAAGTTGGAAGTGTATCAGCTGGAAAAAAACGTGAGCATCTTGGCCATGATTGCCGGTGCCGCACCCATGCTCGGATTTTTGGGGACGGTGGTCGGGATGATTCTGGCTTTTCACAACATGGCATCCGGAGGTGGAAAAATCGAAGTGGCATCATTGGCCCAAGGGATTTACACGGCCATGACCACCACGGTGGCCGGTTTGATTGTGGGTATTGTGGCCTATTTGTTCTACAATCACCTGGTGGTCAAAACCGATAAGATAGTTCATATTATGGAAGCCAACGCGGTGGAATTCTTGGATTTGTTGAACGAACCCGCCTAAATAATTTATGTATGAATATTCGCGGCCGAAATAAAATCAGTGCGGAATTCAGTATGTCGTCCATGACCGACATAGTGTTTCTGCTATTGATATTTTTTATGCTTACCTCCACCCTGGTAACCACCGATGCTTTGGATTTGGTACTGCCCAAAGCCAAAGGAAAGACCGAAAAAAGCCAGGATGTGGCCGTGAGCATCACCAAAGATTTGACCTTCTATGTGAACCGTAAACCGGTCAAGAAGGAAAACCTGGAAACCATCCTCAAAGCCCGCCTGCAAAAGTCCGACAAACCCGTTATCATCCTGCGGGCCGAAGAAGGCGTCCCCATCGAAAACGCCGTGTATGTGATGGACATTGCCAATCGTAACAATTACAAACTCATCCTGGCCGTACGTCCGGAATGATTTTTGTTCAATCCTGTTTGTCATGAAATTCCTCGAAACCCGGCATCAGCGTAAGGCATTGGTGGAAAGCATTGTGGTGATGCTTATCCTGATAGCCCTGATGTTTGTGGCGGGGCTTAAATACTTGGATCCGCCGCCTCCGGGGAATATTGCCATTAATTTCGGTACCTCGGTTCACGGAAGCGGTAAGGTGCAGCCGGTCAAGCCCGTAAAGGCCACACCGCAACCCCAACCCGAACCCCGGCAAACACCCAAGGACAAAATCCTCACCTCCGACCAAAGCGATGCGCCCGTGGTCAAACAACAAAGCGATAAAACCAAGAAAACCAAAAACACAGAGCCCAAGAAAACCACACCCAAACCATCCAAGGAAGCCAGCAATGCATTGAACGATTTGTTCAACGGCCAAAGCAACGGCAACGAAGGCGATGAAGAAAACACCGCGGGTGATATGGGTGAACTGAACGGCGACATCAATTCCAATAGCCGGACAGGAACGGGAAGCGGTGCAGGCGGTGCGGGTGGAAATTACTTTTTGGGCAGCCGCAAAGCCCTAACAAAACCTAAACCAAAATATAATTGCAACGAAAATGGCACGGTTGTTGTGATGATAAAAGTGAACCGTTCCGGCAAGGTTACGGAAGCCAAAGTGGGTCGAGGCACGACTGCTTCGAGTTGTTTGACCCGAGCAGCCATTGAAGCCGCCTACCGTACCACTTGGGAAGCCGACCCCGATGCCGACCCGGTTCAAGTGGGAAAAATCATTTATGAATTCAAGTTGCAATGATTGAAATCAAGACCTACAATGATGCTGTGCAATGGTTATACAATCGCTTACCCTACTACCAAAATCAGGGTAAGCGTGCCATTAAAAAAGATTTGAAAAATATTCTCCTTTTTGCCGAAGAATTGGGCAACCCCCAATTGAAATATCCGGTTATTCACGTAGGCGGAACCAACGGCAAAGGTTCCGTTTCGCATATGTTGGCTTCGGTGTTAATGGAAGCGGGTTTCCGGGTGGGACTTTACACTTCGCCGCATTTGATCGACTTCCGCGAACGTATTAAAGTCAACGGCAAGTTTATTCCGCAAAAGGTGGTTACTGGTTTTGTGCGCCGCCATGGCGATTTTGTGGAACAACACGGGCTCTCGTTTTTCGAAATGACCGTGGGCCTGGCCTTTCATTATTTCCATAAAATGAAAGTGGATGTAGCCATTGTGGAAGTGGGTATGGGCGGCAGGTTGGATTCCACCAATATTGTGTATCCGGTTTTGAGTATCATTACAAACATTTCCCTCGACCATACCGAATTTTTGGGTAAAACTCCCGAAGAAATCGCCGTGGAAAAGGCCGGCATTATCAAACCCGGAAAAGCCGTTGTGGTGGGGGATGTGCCCAATACTGTCCGCCATATTTTGGAACGTACGGCCTGGGAACGCAATGCCGATATCACTTTTTCCCGTTTGGTATATCCCTTGCCCGAAACCGACCTGGAAGGCCCTTATCAGGAAAAAAATATTCCCATCGTTCAGGCCGCCGTCATGAAACTACGCAACCGCGGCTGGAACATTCCCGATTTTGTTATCCAAAGCGGACTTCAAAAAGTAGCCAAAAACACCTGTTTCCGCGGTCGTTGGCAAATCCTGTCGCACGATCCATATATCATTTTGGACGTAGGGCATAACAAAGCCGCCTTCGAACTGATTATTCCCGGGCTGAAAAAAATCATGTCGCCGCGTAAATTTATGCTCCTTAGCTTTGTGCAAGACAAAGATGTGGCGGGCATTGCCGAAATATTACCCAAAGATTTCATTTACCTGGTTACCGAAGCACAAATCCCCCGTGCCATGCCCAAAGAAGAAATTGCCGGCATTTTACGCAATGCCGGACTCAATGTGGAAACCTACGACAACGTTCAGCAGGCCTTGCAATCCGTTTTGGAAATTTTGGAACCCGAAGATTTGCTTTTCATCGGCGGAAGCACCTTTACGGTTTCGGATGCACTTAAAATGCTACGTGTCCGCAGGCGGAAGGTAGTCCTTGCGAATCCGACGGGCGCTACGCAATAAATTTTCGCCGGCTTTCGGATGGATTTTTTTTATTTTCAGCATCAAGTCACGGAATTTTTCCCGGTCGTTGCCTCCGGCAAACGGACAATTGTAGGGAACCGGCCGGTAGCCGATAAGTTCCACATAGCGCTTAATTTGCCGGTTGGATAGATAAAACAAAGGACGAATAATTTCCAAACGGCCTTCGAACATACTTTGTAGCGGTTTAAAGGCCGAAATTTCTCCGTGATAAATCATGTTCATCAACAAAGTTTCGGTAAAATCGTCGCGGTTGTGCCCCAAGGCCACTTTATTGAATCCGTGTTCCACAGCCCATTGAAACAGCAGGCGGCGCCGATTCCATGCACAATAAAAACAAGGATGTTTATTCCCATCCGTAACACGGACATTATCCGTTATGCGCACATAGGGAATATCGCGCACACGGGCAAAATCGCTCAACACGGCATCATCGGCTTGGTAGGGCACATCGGTCAGGTCGATATGGGCGGCGGCCAACCGGTATTTCATTCCGGCCATGCGCCGGCGGTTATGCAACATGTCCAAAAGCGCCATAGAATCCTTGCCGCCGGAAATGGCTACCAAGATGCGGTCGTCGGGAAGAATAAGCCGGAACTCCCCGACGGCTTTCCACATGCGCATACGCATACGTTCCAAAAAATGCTTGTCGGCTTTGTTCAAAGACCCGGGTTTATAGTCCGAATAGCGCTTTTATTTCATCCACCAAATCCAATTTTTCCCACGTAAACAGTTCCACCTCGATATTTTTGGTTTCCATCCTGCGATGCGCATAGTTGTAGGTGCGAAAAGTTTTGGTAATGATCTGCGGCTCGCGACCGAAATGACCGTAAGCCGCCGTTTCACTATACATAGGTTGGCGCAATTGAAGGCGCTCCTCGATGGCCTGTGGCGTGAGTTTGAAGCGTTTTTTGATTTTTTCGGCGATTTCGCTGTCGGATAACATGACATTGGAACGGCCGAAAGTGTTTACATACACACTCACCGGTTCGGCTACGCCAATAGCATAGGATAGTTGGATCAACACTTCGTCGGCCACGCCTGCGGCCACCATATTTTTGGCCAAATGACGTGCGGCATAGGCCCCGGAACGGTCCACTTTGGTGGAATCCTTGCCCGAGAAGGCCCCGCCGCCGTGTGCGCCACGTCCGCCGTAGGTATCCACAATGATTTTACGTCCCGTCAGTCCGGTATCGCCGTGCGGTCCGCCGATGACAAATTTACCTGTGGGATTGACCAGTAGTTTTTGCGGATTGAAACTTTCGAACAAGCCCGCATATTCGGAAAATTCATCGGCCACAAGCGGGAACAAATGCTTTAATATATCTGCCTTGATTTGGGCCTGCATTTGTTTTTCGGCCCGGCCCAGAGCTTCGGGACTATCGTTTTCGGGTAGGATAAACTCGTCGTGTTGGGTGGATATCACCATCGTGTCGATACGCACCGGCCGGTGATTTTGGTCGTATTCGACGGTAACCTGCGATTTGGCATCGGGGCGCAGGTAAGGCATAACCTCCGTTTGCTTGCGAATCCGGGCCAGGTTACGCATAAAACTGTGGGCCAAGGCAATGGGAAGCGGCATCAATTGAGTCGTTTCACGCACTGCATAGCCGAACATCATGCCTTGGTCGCCGGCGCCCTGTTCCTGGTCGTCGCGCACCACACCGCGGGCAATATCTTCGGATTGGTCGTGAATGGCCGACAGCACCCCCAGTGACTTGTAGGAGAAATACAAGTCGTCGCGCGTGTAGCCGATTTGTTTGATTTTTTCGCGCGTGAGGTTTTGCACATCGATATAGGTTTCGGTTTTGACCTCACCGGCAATCACCACTTGGCCCGTGGTTACCAGATTTTCGATGGCCACGCGCGCGTGCGGGTCAAATGCCAAAATATTGTCCAACAGATAATCGGAAATTTGGTCGGCGATTTTATCGGGATGACCTTCGGAAACCGATTCCGAGGTAAAAAGATAGTGTCCTTGCTTCATTAATTCGTATTTATTGCACAAAAATAGGCCAATTTGGAGGCAATTGCAAAAATAAGAAGGGATACTTTCGCAGGTAAATCTTTCAAGAATGCTAAATAGTTTTGAATTGAATCCCGCGGGTTATATCTTTTGGCAGAGGATGGGCATCCAAGGCCGGAAATTTGTTCTTCTTCTATTTTTATTGATGTAGAGACATAGCTTTAAACACATCTTCCAAACCCCGCGCCAGGGATGGGAGCGGTATGAGCCGATGCCGCGCCGCCGGCCTGCCACGGTGGCGTGACTGACAGTGGGAAGCCGCGTTCACCGTGCTATGCAGGCCAAGAGCGCGGCGAGGCGAATATAAGCGGACAGCCCGACGGCGCCGCGTGAGTGCCGGCAGGCGGGAGGGCGCTTCGTCGCCCCGAAACGCCTGCCGGTGCGGCGCAGCCGCCACGAACGCGTGCGGCGGGGCGCCCTAAAAAACCATTACATCAAAAAAATCCCCGCCCAAACGGACGGGGAAAGATTATCCGGGAACCTGTCTGGTTACTTAATCATCAACCGGCGGGTTCCGGTGCGGTTATCTCCTTCGATGCGAAGCAAATACAATCCCGGCGGCAAGTTGCCTACATCGAGCTTGAACCTGTCGGATCCGGGCGTCCAAGTGTGTAGGATTTGACCCGTCAACGAAAGTATTTGGGCGCTGTTCACCGTCATTGGCGCAACGATTTGAACATAATTTGTAGCCGGGTTGGGATAAAGCATCCATTGATTCTCGGAGAGTAAACTACTTGCGGAAGTAGCATGGCCTAAGGGAGCACAAACACTGTATTCGTCCGAATAGTTGTTTGTGCCGATAAGCGTAGCCACTCCTGTGGATTTATCAATGGAATACAGCCCGGAATGATAGGTATGGGGAGATGTCGTTGTATCCTCTTCAAACAAAGTTCCATACAGTGTTCCCGTTACATCATCTACGCCAATATCTTGGACATAGTTCAAATTAAATCCTACGTGGCCGATACCGGTTAAACTTGCATCGGAAGGATTAACCGTAAACAAACTGTCCGAAACCAAATCCAAAGCATATAATGTGCCCGTTGGGTCGATGTCCAGGCCAATCATCACCCTACCCGGATAGCTTCCAATAGGCGTAACATCCAGGTAAGGGTTAAGCCCGTAAAAATTCTCCAAAGTAGTCGCATAAAGAACACCGGAGCTGTTTTCCACATAAGCAAGACCGGTCATTAATTGATCCATATATTCCACCGGAATCCAACCGTATAAGAAATTATTTCCCGTACTATCGGTCAGGTAAATATCGTTGTAGTTATCCACTGTTACCAAAAATTTATTATCTACAAAAGTTCCGGTTAAATAATAATTACCATAAAAATTTTGCCATGGGCCAAGGTCGTTAAATTGTCCGGTAGTATGGTCGAACCATCCGAAATGATCATCATCGCCGGAATTATCATCGTCATAAACATCGGCTGTATAAACCCTGTCATCGGTGTAAGCAAACTGGTGGGCATAAAAATCCCAAGCAAATTCGTCGTTTGAAGGTTCTTCGTCCCCGGGCAAAATTACACCGAAATGGATATGATACTTGCCTTCGGGTAATGTAACCGTCCAAGTGTTGGGGAAATTCACTTTGTAAAATTCATCATAGGCCAGGTTTGCTCCCGTAACCGCCACCGTATCGGTATGATAAACGGTCGTGTCAAGCGTATCGGTGATGGTAACATAAGTGGTAAAATCATTTTGAATGTTACCTCCGTTATTGACCACTATGAGTGAAAAGAAAGCATCCTCGCCAATTCCCATGGAAAAGGGTACGCCCCAAGCGGTGTACAAATCATTGTCATTCGGCGAATAAACCGTCACATCGTCCACTGCCCAATACCAATCGTAGTTGGCATTATAGTAATGAAACCTTACTTTAAACTGTGGATTAACATAAGTAGTAACATTGATTACGGGCGTATCCGGATTACTCCAACCACCGGCGCTTGAACCCAGTTGGTGTAAAACATTCACCCATTGTGAACCGTCCCACACATCCACATCGGCAATATCTTCAAAATTATAGTAAAAATACTGCGCAAACGACAATAAAACCGGCTGACCCGAAGCAGCGTTTACCGTAATGACCGGACTGATCAGATAAGTATCTACATCCACTTGACCGGCAGCATCGCTATTCACAAAAGCAAAAGGAGTTCCGTTCAAAGTATTTCCGTTATAGGCGTTTACGCCTTGCCAAACCACACCGTTCCCGGCACTATCCACCACCGTCCAGGTGGAAGGAATACCACTATCGAAATTTTCGGAAAAATATGAAGTGATTTGTGCCGAAACAGGTCGTTGGTGATATTGTTGCCGTCCGAAAGGATTTTCGGCATCCCGCAAACTACGCAAATGCGGTTGCGGTTGGGTATTTCTGCTTCCCGTCAAAACGACAGACTGAGCCATGGCTGGCACCATAAACAAGCCCAGCCAAAGCGCGGTAAAAAAATAGATTTTTCTCATAATCTCCAAGGTTTTTTGATAATGACTAATATATAAAAAATTCCCGGAATAACAAATGATTTCACACAATCAAAACCTTGAATGTTCCCCGATTGATAACAAAACTTGATATTCCTTTTATTTTCTGCAAAATAGAGATGCCGATACTTGGATTTTTTATATTATCTTTGGCTGAATTAATTCCTAAACCTTGTATAAATGAAAAAATTTCTGCTCCTGTGGATGCTGTTTTTCGGCATCCAAAGCACTATTGCACAATCCGTTCAAGACCGGATTTGGGACGCGTTGCTCAAAAACGACCGCGAAACGGCCAATAAATTGGCCAAATCCCTACGATCGAAACGCGATATGGAATCTATCTTGCTGGGTCAAATTGTCCGCTATGAATCCGGCGATTGGACGCGCAACAAAGATTTCTATGCCCAATTCAAAAAACGACCCGATTTTGAATATTTCCTCTATGCACTGCAAACCGAACCTTACTTTTTCGGCGAACTGTCCACTTCGTCCCAATTCAACAAGGACATGCTCGACAATGTGGACGATTTTGCCAAATTACATTTCAAAAATCCCAGCATGCGATTTATCATGCAGGATTTGAAAGGAACCGCCGATTATTACCGGAACGACATCGAATCGTCCAATAAAATTTTCAATGCCATGCCTGCCATCAAAGAATGGCAATACCTCGGCATGTTCGAAAATATGAACCATAGCGGCATCAACATTGCCTACGAACCCGAAACCCAAGCCCAAAGCTCCGGGGGCTACAATGCCAACAGCAACGGAACCATCAATTGGTTTGTGCCGGCCGTACCTCCGCCCGGACCCTATGTCCATCCCTTAAATATGGATGAATACGGAAGCGGAATCTACTACGTTCAAACCTTTGTAACCAATCCCAAGGAAAGGGATGTCTATCTGCGTTTCGGCATCGGCGATGCCCAAAAAGTTTGGGTTGACGACGTATTGGTATTTGAGAACACCAAAAAGGAACGTGAAACCAATATGGATTACTACACCGTCAAAGTTCATCTACCCAAAGGCGTTAACCGGCTCCTGGTCAAAACCACCGACGACGGCAAAACCGTAATGCGTATCACCGATGCCCGTGGCGTTACGCTACCTGATCTGAAATATTCCAACAAATACGCCCGCTATATCAAATCCAAGACGGATGTAATCCGCCCGCAAGAAGTGCCCAACGAATTTGAAACCTATTTCGAAAAATTGGCCAAGCAACATCCCGGTAAATTTTTCTACGATTTCCTGCGTATCAAAATCTACCTCCAAAATTCCCAGGAAGCCAAGGCCAAGGAATTGATTCAAAAATATTTGGAAAAATACCCGAAAAGTTCCTTGCTGCGCACACTGATGATAAAAGTTTACACTATCGAAGATAATGATGACAAAATCAGCGAACTACGCGAAAATATGATCAACGATGACCCTTATTATTTCCAAACCATCCTTTTCAAAATAGCCGATCAAAATAAATTATTCCAAAAGGATATTACCGAATTTAACAAAGAGATGGATAAGTTCGAATCGGCTACCAAAATTCCCGATATTATTATGATGAGTAAGCTCTTCCGTGCGGTCCGCACCGAAGACGCCAAGCAAATGTATTCCATCCTTTCGGACTATGTGGATTACGCCAAGAAAAATGCCAAAATAACCGAATATGTTACAATGGGACTAATCTGGGCCAAGGCATTCAAACAAATACCCGCATTCAAATCCCAACTCCAATCCATGGCATCCAAATACAATCACTCTGCCATTTACCGTGCATTGATTCGTATTTACAACGAAGAAAACGATACCAAACATCTGATTAACTTGACCAAAAGTTTACACAAAAAATTCCCTTTCCGGAACGACATCATCGAATCCCTGACCGACACTTATATTGCACAGAAAAAATATAAAGAAGCGCTTCCCTATGTGGACAAAGCTTTGGGTAATTTCCCTTATTCGTTCACCTTTATGGAAACCAAGGGAACCGTTTTGCAACATCTCAACCGCAAGGCCGAAGCCATCAAATGGTATGAAAAAGCCCTATCGCACAACAGTGCCGACGCCAAATTGCGTCAAAAAATTCGCGACCTCAAAGGGCTTAAAGATCCGCTTCAAGATTTTGCCGTTAAGGATTACTACAAGTTCATTCGCGAAAACCGCGGTAAAATCAAAGAAAATAACTACGGCGTAAATCAACTTCTGGAACAACACCTGGTGCACATTTACAAGGAAGGCGGCCATAAACATCGCCGTATTTACATTTATGAAGTTACTTCCGACAAGGGCATCGAACGGCTTAAAGAATCCAACTACAACACCGGCGGCCACACTGTATTCCTCAAAAGTGAGATTGTCAAAGACAACGGTTCGGTGGTACCGGCCGACCGTCGTGGCGGATATTTAGTTTTCGGCGGACTGGAAAAAGGTGATGTTATCCTTGTGGATGTGGAAAGCACCGTTGCCGAAACCGGTCGTTTTTATAAAGATTATGAAAATACTTTTTCGATCAATGGCTTCGACCCCGAAAAACGCTTTCAATTGGTCATTTTGGCACCTAAAAATATGCCGTTGAGGCATAAAACCGTCAACGGGCCCGACC
>JALVVJ010000041.1 GCA_027023475.1 Flavobacteriales bacterium | reverse complement strand
CATGATAATTCCGAAGCCGGTAAGCAACAAGAAAAACAAGATGCTCACCCAATCGTAATCCCAAAAATTTTGTTCACGGCTTCGAACCATGGGCTTTGGTTTGATAGATGGAAGTTAAATCGGCTTTGAGCACCTTTTCCAAAAGGTCGGTGCGGGTAATATGGCCACGTAAATATTTTTCGATAATCAGCGAGGCTATGGGTGCGGCCAAGGTGGCACCGTAGCCGCCGTTTTCGATAAACACCGAAACCACAATCCGCGGATGCTTCATCGGCGCAAAGGCTACAAAAATCGAGTGGTCGGGCAGGGGAATTTTTTTTCCGTCACGGCGAATAAAATTTTGGGATGTTCCCGTTTTTCCGCAAATATCCAAGCCGGACACTTCGCTATACCGGGCTGTTCCTTTGGTAAACACTTCGCGCATGCCGCGTATGACAGGCCGGAAATACACGCTGTCGATACCGGTGTAGTGCTTGGTCCGAAATTTAACAGGGAGCACCGTATCTTGAATTTGACGAACAAAATGGGGCGTGTAATACCATCCTCGATTGGCTATGGCGGCCGTCATATTGGCCAATTGGATGGGGGTTACCAACACCTGCCCTTGGCCGATACCGTTGGAAATGATGTTCATGGCCTTCCAACGTCGATGTCCGAAATAGCGGTGGTAATAACTGCTGTCGGGAATGTTCCCTTTGCTCCCAACGGGCAAATCATAGCCCAAATAACGACCCAAACCGAAACGCCTTACCGCTTCGGCCCATTTTTGCTGCCCCATTGGGGCGCTGCCGTAACTATTGACAATTTGCAAATAAGTTTTGGAAAAATAGGTATTACACGAATAAGGAATGGCATAAGACAAATTCACCGGTCCGTTACGCCCGCAATGGCAGCGCATAAACCGGTTGCCATAACGAAAGCCGTGATGACACACATAGGCGGTGCGGGGACGAATGGCTCCGGTTTGCTGACCCACCAAAGCATTGACCAATTTGAAAGGCGATCCGGGCGGATAAGTGCCAAGCAAACTCCTGTCGAACAAGGGTTTGTTAACTTTATCTTTGAGCCAACGGCTTATGAACCTGTTGCGGTCGCGGCGGGTTAGCAATTCGGGGTCGTAGGAAGGCGCCGTTACCAATGCCAGCACTTCGCCCGTTGCAGGATCCAGCACCACCACGGCGCCATGCTTGCCTTGCATCAAGGTATCGATAAAGGCCTGCAATTCGATGTCGATACTAATATGTAAATCCTTGCCGGGAATGGCGGCCGTGTCGCGTTGCCCGTTGGCATAGGGCCGGGTTATCCGGTTGTATTTATCGCGTTCAAAATAGCGAACGCCCTTGCGGCCACGTAAAATTTTTTCGTAATATTTTTCCAATCCGGCCACACCCACCCAGTCGCCTTGACGATAAAAAGGGTCTTTTTTGACCAATGCAGGCCCGGCTTCTTGCAAATATCCCAATACATTGGCGGCATGAGCGGTATGATACTTACGCATATGTCCACGACGGATATCAAAACCCGGAAACCTGTGCCGTAATGCCATAAAACCCGATATATCGTTTTTCAAATATCCGTTGGCTATCATAGAAGGTTTGATACGTGAATAACGGTATGCCCGGCGAATTTTACGTTTCAGTTCCACGGTGTCCATTTGCAGCAGCCGGGCCAACAAAAGGGTGTCGAACGGCCGGGTAGCCGAGGGCGTAATCCAAACCGAATAAACCGGCTGGTTGGAGGCCAGCAAACGTCCGTTACGGTCATAAATAAACCCGCGCGGCGGCGTGATATATTCCTTGGTCAATGCATTAAGGAGAGCTTCCTTTTTGTAGGCATTGGGCAAAAGCTGCAAATAGGCCAAGCGCGCTTCGACCGTGAACAAAAGCACCAGGACAAACAACACAATAAGCTTAAACCTGTTGTTCATGGCCGGCTAATAATTTGATATAGGTTTATATATAAACAAGCCCGTAAAAAGCCAAAGGAAAAGCCAAGTTTCGAAAGCGTGTGTCAAAACGTTGCCCATCCGGAAAAACACATAGGTAACCGACATGCCGTCGAAGAAGTAAAACAGGATTTCGAAAACCAAAACCTGAACGGCAAAAACAACGGCACGTTGCAATAAGCCCGCTTGGGATTCCGGACGTATCTTTTCGCGTAAAGGATCCGCCGTCCAGCGATCGTAAAGTTTTTGAAGGGCGGCAAAGCTAAGTAATGCTGCGGCATACAATCCGCCGGTTCCCGAAAAAGCATCCACAATAAGCCCGGTAACAAAAGCAAGCAACAAAAAATGTGATGTTTTTACCGGGCGGTGATAAAGCAAAAAAGGCAGCAGAAAAAAATGAGGAATGTAAGGCAACACAAACCCCACATTGACCATCCAAAGCAGATGGACGGCCAAGGAAATAAACCAAAGGATAAAGAATTTACGGCTCATTGTTCAAACTATCCAAGGCTTGTCGGAGGTCGTGATGTATAACATAGGCCAGCCGGAACCGGCGAAAATCGGTAAAAGGGCGAAGGAACAGCACCTTTGTGCGGCTTTGAAAGTCGGTTTGGATGCTGTCGACCCTTCCCACCGGAATTCCGGGTGCAAAGATCAACGAATTTCCGGTAGTAACCAGCGTGTCGCCGGCGCGAACCACCGCTTCGTAGGGAACA
Source organism: Flavobacteriales bacterium (assembly GCA_027023475.1). Taxonomy (GTDB): domain Bacteria; phylum Bacteroidota; class Bacteroidia; order Flavobacteriales; family Flavobacteriaceae; genus JAADED01. Next base: position 1,163 of record JALVVJ010000041.1, on the reverse strand, counting down.
TCGGTTACGCGCACAAGCGGAAAAATACGATAATCGGGTTGAATAAAACCCGTTACTTCACTGTGAGGCTTGCCCACCAGAAGTGAAAATTGCGGGTTATAAATGGTAATGACTTTGGCAAAACGATCGGACAAAGCCCTTACGGTGCCCACCACCCCTTGCGACGAAATTACGCCATCGTCGGGTGCAATTCCGCCGGAAGCACCCTTGTCGATGACTATGAAGTCGAAACCCGAACGGTAGTTTTTATTAACCACTTCGGCAGGAACAAAGTGAAAACCCTGTGGAACACCCAAAACCGGCGGCCGGTTATAAAGTTGTTCGTAAAGCCTTTTATTTTCCTGCTGCAAGGCGCGGTTTTGACTGTTCAGGTAGTAATAATTCCCTATCAAATTGATTCGTTCGGCCAGCAAATTCATGCCATTGAATGTCCAACGGTTGAGCACATAGCCTGCACGGGCCCGGTTTTGGGCCAGCAACACAAGGGAAATACTCAACAGCATCAGGTAGAGGAAAAAATTACCGTAGCGCTTCAAAAAACGAAAAATGCCCCACATAAGCTAGCGCAGCAAAACGCCTTTGTAACGGTCAAAGTCTTTAAGCACTTCGCCCGAACCGCGAATAACGGCCCGCAAAGGGTCTTCGGAAATGTGCACCGGCAATCCCGTGGCTTCGGTAATACGGGTATCCAAACCGCGCAGCATGGAACCGCCGCCGGCCAAATAAAGTCCGCTCTTGTAGATATCGGCAGCCAATTCGGGCGGTGTGTGGGCCAGGGTTTCCATAATGGCATCTTCGATATGGATGAGCGATTTTTCCAAGGCCTTGGCCACCTCGTCGTAGGTAATTACCACTTCCTTGGGTTTTCCGGTGATCAAATCGCGTCCCTGAACAGCCAATTCATCGGGTGGATTGGGCAAATGATCCACAGCCGAACCGATTTCGATTTTGATACGTTCGGCCGTGCGTTCGCCAATGTAAAGATTGTGTTTGGAACGCATGTAATAGATGATGTCGTAATTGAACACATCGCCGGCGATTTTGACCGATTTTTTTACGGCAATGCCGCCCAAGGCAATTACGGCAATTTCGGTAGTTCCCCCGCCGATGTCGATAATCATATTGCCCTCGGGTTTTTGAATATCGATTCCCACACCGATTGC
>JALVVJ010000040.1 GCA_027023475.1 Flavobacteriales bacterium | reverse complement strand
CAGCTTTGCCGCACAAACCATATTTTACATCGCCGGCCTGTTCGGTAGCAAGGAACTGGAACTCCCGGCCCACAAACTCATTCTCACCATCCTGATTGTGCAATTGGTGGGTATTGTGGGCGCCTTGTCGTTTTCCAAAATGGCCGAAAAAACCGGCAACATCTACGCCCTGCTCACGGTTTTGGGTATTTGGACGCTCATCACGGTTTTGGCTTTCCGGCTTGACAAGAACAATCCGAACGTGGAGTATTTGTTTTACTTCCTAGGCGGATTGGTGGGTATGGTGATGGGCTCCATTCAAACGCTTTCGCGCTCCACCTATTCCAAAATGCTCCCCAACGACCCCTCGGTGCATACCACCTATTTCAGCTTCTACGATGTGGCCGAAAAAATCGCCATCGTATTGGGCTCGTTTGCCTGGGGTATTTTGGAGTATTTAACCGGTTCGATGCGTGCGGCTATTGTAATGATGATGCTTGTTTTTATTGCCTCGGGATTGATTATTTTCCCGCTCCAAAAATATTGGAAACAACATTTCGGATGATTTTTTAGGGCGCCCGGCTGCACACGTTCACGCATAGGCGGCTGCTTCAAGACGACGGAGCGCTTTCGCCCCCGCCTGCGTTTACGGCGTTGCAGCAAGCATAAAATATTCAAACCAAGTTTTGTTCTTTTTGCCTATAACTGTATTGGCAACCCTCGCCATAGCTACGGCTATGCCTTCGGATGGCCGGCTTTGTTCTCGACAAAAATAACTGCAACTTTTCCGACACTTTACACTTGCTGCAACGCCCAGGCAGTTGCCGGGCTGTCCGCTTACAGAAAATTTAGTGTTTCCAAAGCTTTATACCAATAATACAATGCCGACTTGTCGGGTAGTTTTTTCAGTTTGTTTAAAAAATTCCACTCGGGATTGTGAATTTCCATGTCCTTTGTGCTTTGCCTAGAATAATATTCAATAGGCGTAAAATCTTTTGTCATTAGTTTAGCCGAAAGATACGCAATACGTCCGGCTGCGGATATAGCGTGCTCTAATCTGAAATTTCCCGTTATCAAAAATCCCGAACCGAAAGATTTTATACCTTTCTGTAACTCTTTGAACTTTAAGATTTCATCTTTTGTTCCTTTCCCTCTTTTGGCCATAACAGCGCAAGTGTTGAAGATGTTTTCCAAAACAAGTTCGGATGAAATCGACGATTGCAAATGTTTTCTATATGCTATCTCACGACGGGAAAAAACATCAAAACTTCGGGCTACGGTTTCAACACTACTGATTTTTTCAAATAATCTGCCCAAATCAAAAAGTTGTTTTATGATTTCCATTGAAAACGAAACCCCACCTTTAAAATAAGGTATTCCAATGGTGTCGGGGGCAAAAGCGGTGAGTTTATCGCCGGTTATAGCGTCAATACTCGGGACTTTAATTCGGGTTTCCTCCTCCGTGTCTATCCACTTTGTTTTGAGAGGAACTTCAATTATTTCAGGATATAAGAAATCTTCAAACAAAATATCCAAATTAATACTTCCCGAATGTTTTCCTTGTGTTGCGGGATCAAAATAAAAAGTGTAATGCGCTTTTGGAACCCCCGGTTTAAAACTTCTCTTTTCATCCCATTTGAATGAACTAAATTTGGATGCGTTAGTTACCCTTTTTAGAATTGTTTTAATTTCATCCGGATGGGTTGGGCGGCAAACAATATCTATATCAATTGAAAAGCGGTTAAAATCATTACACAACAAGGTTAAACTTGTTCCTCCTTTGAAAACAAAATCCAGACCATGTATTTTGAGTTGTTCAACCAAATGTAAAGCATAAATCATTTTTTCAAGAATAGCCGGGTCTATATGTCTATACCGGTTTTGCCTTTTAAAACCGTCAAGCCAATCTTTTGTAAAACAAATATCTTTTATCATTCAATAAACTTTTCTATTGATGAAAACGTAAGATTGTTTTTTATAAAATCCTTTATTTCTTGATGTTTTCCGCGGCGTTTGGCGTAATTGAAAAGGGTGGTAAAATTGATCGTGTAGTTTTCCAATGCGTTTTGATATATATGAACCAATTCCGAACCTTGGTAGAGATAAAACAATTCCTTATCCGCATAAATATCCACTAATATTTTTTCAAGTTTAGGCGTAGTGACCTTGGTTTTTTTTACGGACACTTTGGTGAGTGGCGCCCGGCTGACTAATTTTTTTATAACAACAGGATTTTGGGTCTCCGATATATAATAATCAAATGTTTTTTGGTCGGGATTAAGAAAAGTATTTACGCCACGGTTTTTTTCTTTTTTTTTCATCTTAAAGTATAATATTTCAAGCCATGAATTCTCCGCTTCCATTTCAATGATGATGAAGTTTTTGTTTGATTGATGGCGAGAGAACTCATTTAACCACTTGCTTTCCCAAATGCAAAAATTTATTTGAGCAAGATCACGAGAAAAAGATTTGGCAATATTGTATAAGCGTTTGGAAATTTCCGGTTGGAAAACCGGCTTGTTTGAAAGCGTGTAGTAACCTCTTTTTACCGGTTTAATAATATTTTTCCGTTTAAGATTAAATATCCTCCACGCAAATGTGTTTTTATTCAGGTTGGGTTCAAATTGCGTGTAAAAATCATACAATTCGTTTCTTGAAAAGAGCTTTTTGTTCTTAAATTTTTCAACTAATTTTTTTTCAACGAAGGTCGTCATGATGTTTCAAATTTACGCCAAATATACAAAAAATTGGAATAAATTTGAAATCAAATATTTGCCAACAAATCAAATTTTTGGTAAAAATTTGATTTATACGATGGCAAAAAAAACACGATTGCATTTTAATTGACATAATTGTATGGGTTAATAACAAGTGTTTTATTCATTGCGCCAGCGGGCGCAGCGGTTACGGGCCGGCTGCGCGCCCGAGCATTTCCCGCGGGCGGCGGCTGACAGTGGGAAGCCCTACGCACCGCGGCCCCGAAATGCCGGTGCGGGCAGCCGGACCGTTTGAGCGAAGCACGCGGCGGGCGTGGCGTGAGGAACGGGCTTCCGCAAGCCGGCCTGGCTATGATAGCCGGCCGGTCCCGCCAAGTGAACGCCCTGTTCTGCGAAGCAGCACAGTATGCGTGAACTTGTGCGGGAGGCGCTCCGCCGCCCCGAAGCGGAACCCGTGGCGCCGCCGCGGCGCCGGACTTGTCCCGTACATTGCGTAGCAATGTCGGGAAGGCGCCGTGCGGATGGCCGGTGGTATATTTCGTAAACCTTTCGGTAAAACCCCGGCCCGCGGCTTCGCCGCGGGCCGGGGTTGTCGATAAATCCATTTCAACCACCGGCCATCCGCCGCGGGCATTCGCCCGCCGGCGGCGCCCCGAACGCCCACGCCCGGGCGCCCTAAAAAAACTATTGCTTCACCGGAATATGCCGCAAAGTCTCCAACAAATAGTTCCAAAACTTCTTGACCGAAGGAATGTTGACCCGCTCGTCGGGCGAATGGGCTCCCTCGATGGTGGGGCCGAACGAAATCACGTCCAAATGCGGATATTTCGACTTCAAAATGCCGCATTCCAAACCCGCATGGCAGGCCTCCACATGCGGCTGTTCGTCGAACATTTTTACGTACAAATCCTTCATCAAGCCCAGGATTTGCGAATTGGGGTCGGGCTCCCAACCCGGATAGTCGCCAGCGGTTTTCACCGCATAACCGGCCAAGCGGAACACGCTCGTGAGCGCATTGACCAAATCGTGTTTGGTGCTTTCCACCGACGAACGCGTCAGGTTGCCAATGGTGATGTTTCCGCCTTCGGCGCGCACTTGGGCCACATTGTTGGATGTTTCCACCAAATCCGGAATGTCGGGACTCATCCGGTAAACGCCGTTGT
>JALVVJ010000039.1 GCA_027023475.1 Flavobacteriales bacterium | reverse complement strand
GGGGGAAGGTGTGTCCAAAAAGAAAAAATCAGGCACAAATCCATTACGATTTTACCATTTTTCGCCCTAAAAAAGATAATATCCTTTTAAACTCCTTTGTGTTTTTTGAACTTGCGGATTTGAGGTTCCAATTCACCAAGGAGTAACTCAAAGGACTTGGACATACTGCGTTGGATGGCCTTTTCGCGGGGTTGACCAAACAAAAAAGTACGGGCAAAACTACCTTCGGGGCCGGCTATTCCAATTACGCAGGTGCCCACTTCGGCATCGGATTGCCCCTTGTCGGGGCCTGCATTTCCGGTAGTGGCCAGCGCCCAATCGGTACCGAAAAGCCGCCGGACACCTTCGGCCATAGCCCGTGCTACGGGTTCGCTCACCACGCTGTATTTTTCGACCAGTGCGGGCTCCACGCCCAAAACTTTTTCTTTGATGTCCACTGCATAGGCCACCACGCCGCCTTTGAGAAATTTGGAAGCGCCGGGAATATCCACCAAGGCCGCCATCACGTGTCCGCCCGTGCAACTTTCGGCCACGGCAAGACTTTGTCCGGTTGCACCAAGTTTCCTGTGGACCACCGGTGCCAAATCTTCGGTATCCACAGTGATGGTCAGGTCGGGAATGGCGGCACGTAATTTTTCGATTTGCTCATCAATGATGCGACGGGCTTGCTCGGGCCGGTCGCTTCGCATTTGCAGTCGAAGCCGGATACGTTTGGGCGAAGGCAAATAGGCCAAATGAATACCGGCGGGCAATTGTGTTTCCCAATCCTTCAAGCGGTGGGCAAGCAAACTCTCGCCAATACCGTAAACCGCCACTGTTTTGCGCACCAGGGCGGGTTGCCGGAAGCGTTCTTTGAGCCGGGGTTCCAATTCTTCGGCAAAAATATGTTTCATTTCGAAGGGCACGCCGGGCAGGAAAACATAAATCCTGCCTTGGTGCTCGATCCACATGCCCGGAGCGGTGCCGTAGAAATTAGGCAAAATCTCCGTGCCACGGGGCACCATGGATTGGGATTTGTTGTTGTCGGTAAACGGATAATTCATCCGGGCGAACAGTTTGCGAATATGCGCTTCCACTTCGGGCCGGTATTCCAAGGGTCGCCCGAAAAAACGCGCAATGGTTTCGCGGGTCAAATCATCGGCTGTGGGGCCCAATCCGCCGGTTACGATGACCAGCCGGGCATGCCGGCCCGTGATGTCCAATCCGTCGGTAATGGCTTCGGGCGTGTCGCCCACGGTGAGTATCATCCGGTTGTCGAACCCCAAATCGGTCAGACGCCCCGAAATCCAGGAGGCATTGGTGTTCACGATTTGGCCTATGAGAATTTCGTCGCCGATGCTCAGCACGGCGGATTTTACGGGTTCTTGTTGCGTGGATTTTTCCATTGGTAGCGGGATAAATCTTTGTCTTTCAAACGCCAATAAAGGAAAAGCGGTATGATAACCAGAAAAAAAATCAGGGTAAAAACACCAAGAAAAACATCATATTCCTGCCGGTGTTGCCATTGCCGGTAAAGACCTGTGCCCAGCAAAACCGCTTCAATGACCAAAAGCCCGATCAGTATACGGCGTATCATCTCAGAAAAGTCCGTGAATATTGGCTTCCACTTTTTCGAACACAAAACCCAAATCCTCGGGATTGTTTACAAAATCCAAATTGTCCACATTGACAATCAGCAGTTTACCTTTGTCGTAATTTTTGATCCAATTTTCGTAGCGTTCGTTGAGTTTGCTCAGGTATTCGATGTTGATGTTTTTCTCGTATTCGCGGCCGCGGGTATGGATTTGTTTGACCAGGGTAGGCACGCTTGCCCGCAGGTAGATGAGCAAGTCGGGCGGACTGACAAGGAGTTCCATCAGGTCGAACAGCGAGGTGTAGTTTTCGAAATCACGGGACGACATCAGTCCCATATCGTGCAGGTTGGCGGCGAAAATATACCGGTCTTCGTAAATGGTGCGGTCTTGGATAATGTCTTTGTTTTCGCGGCGGATTTCCAAGATTTGCCGGAAGCGGTTGTTCAGGAAATATACTTGCAGGTGAAACGACCACCGCCGCATGTCGGCATAAAAATCTTCCAGGTAGGGATTGTCTTCCACGGTTTCGAAATGGGGTTCCATTTTCAGATGCTTGGACAGGAGCTGGGTTAGCGTGGTTTTACCAGCTCCAATATTTCCGGCTATGGCAATATGCATGGGGAGTATTTTTGCAATGTTAAGGATTTTCGGTCAATCATTGGTAGCGCAGAAGGGACGAAACGGGATATGCTTTTAGTTTTTCCCGTCCCTTCAAAAAGGCCAATTCCAGGAGGAAATTGATCATCACCACCTCACCGCCGGCTTTTTCCACCAGTTTGGCAGCGGCCAATGCGGTTCCACCCGTGGCCAGCACATCGTCGTGGATGAGCACTTTTTCGCCGGGGCGTATGGCATCGGTGTGCATTTCGATGCTGTCGGTTCCGTATTCCAAGGCATAGGATTGGGCGTGGGTGTCAAAAGGCAATTTACCGGGTTTGCGGATGGGAATAAATCCGGCATTCAAATGTTCGGCCAGCAATGCGCCGAAAATAAATCCGCGTGCCTCGATACCCACCACCTTATCGACCTTACGCGGCACCAGCCCGAGCAATTCGTTAAGCGTGAGTTGCATAATCCGCGCCTCGGCGAGCAGCGGAGTAATGTCTTTGAACACGATACCCGGTTTCGGAAAATCGGGAACGTTGCGAATGTATTTTTCAATGATGTCTTTCATAGGGCAATGATTTGCAAACCGGTGGATAAAGTTAGTAAAATTCGGCGGGAATTCGGTCGTAATAAAACAATCGAGTTTGTGCTCCGTGCGCCCTTCGGTCTGCCTTCGCTAGCTGCGGAGCCGCCTGCGTCGTCTCCTCGGGAAGCGGCTAACCCGCTACGCAGTTTTACCTTCAATGTTTACAGTAGTAGAACGCAAATCACAAATCACCGTTCGATGCTTCGGTGTTCATCATTCGAAGACCGCCCGAGCCCAAGCGCCAGGGATGGAAGCGGTTATGCGGCGCGGGGGCGGTGCCGATGGTTTTCCGCCCGGCGGAGGCGACCGAAGGAAGCCCCACGCACGGGCGGGCGCGGGCAGGCGTAGCCGCAGCCCGCGCAAAACCACGGCATCCGCCAAGCCGCATTTAAGCGGACAGCCCGACGGCGCCGCGTGAGCACGCAGCCAGACGAGCCGGAGGCGATGAACGGCTGCGTGTGCGAACGTGAGCGGCGGGGCGCCCTAAAAATCTTATTCATCTCCTGCAAAATGCGCCAAACAAAATACCGCATCCCGGCCAAACCAAAACAAATTTGCCTCCCCTACTCCACTTATATGCGCAATGCCGATTGACATGCCGGCGGTCAACCGAACGTGAATGTCCTGCGCAGACGACAAACCCGGCCGCCCCACCAATTTATACACCGCTTCCTTGGCCGTCCAAATGCGGGTCAAAAACGCCAAATTGTCCGGATTGTGGTGCTTATACTCGTCGGGGTGCAAAAATTTGTGGCGCACGCGTAGCAAACGGGGGTCGGGAATTTCGCCGTCCAAACCTATGGGGAAAGGGGCCACCGCCAAGGCCGCCCTGCGGTCGAAATGCGTGATGGAAATATGGCGGCCATCGGTCAAATAGGGTTTTCCGCCGGCGGTATATTTCAAAACACCGGTCAGGCCGGCACGCGCTATCAGCCGGTTTTTCAAATCCTGCTGCAATAGACGCAAGCGTTGACGCAAGCTGCCGCCGGCCGGTATTTTGTTGAGAAAATCCTGCCCGGCCGTAAATTGCATAAACTGAACACTGCCTATTTGTCGGTGAGAAAATTTCATGAACGTTTACGAAACAACCATCGCGAAATAAGCAAACCCGTTACACCGCCCACAATCACGCCCAGTGTCATGCTACGGGCCGTGTCGAAAGAAATCAATTTAGCCCAATAAAATATCCACAAGACCAAAATAACCATGACCATGTATTTGGCCGCCATTTGCATACCTTTGTCCATAGTTTCTTGTTTTTAAAGCAATTTACAAATTCAAGCCGGAACCGGGAAACGGTCCGGCGGGGAACCGTCGAAAAATTAATTTGGGCACCGGCCGTAAAAAAAACCGCTCCTTCGGAGCGGTTGGGTTATCATATATCATAAGGATTTTTTACTCCACCAAAAACTTACCGGTTTGCGTGGCATCGTTGGCATTGATACGGTAGATATAAACACCCGTGGTCAAATTGACCGGTAGTTTCAGCTCGCGTTGCTTGGTTTGCAAATCACGGCTGTAAACTTCCTTGCCGTTAATGGCATAGACATGAATATCGTTCAACATATATCCTTGCGGATTGGCAATACGGATGATTCCCTTGGCATAGGTGGCCGTCAAATCTTGCAATCCGGTCTCCTTGGTGTTCAGTTGGTCGGCCGGGCGGAAAGCCAGATAGAAACGATCGCGGTAATCACCTGCCGACAAGGTCATACTTTGCGGGCCTTGGGTAATTTCGTAAGTAACATTGTTGGGCGCATCGTAGATATAAAAATGCATGGCGGAAGGCACATTGGTGGCACTGTTGAGGCCGAAAGTAACTTGCCCGTCCATGTTCAAAATCACGTGCAAAGGTATCAATACATTGCCGCCGATATGGTCGGTGGCCTGAATGACATAATCCACGGTGTCGATGGCAAAAAACATGTCGCCATAGTGCACCAAGTCGAAACGGCGACCATCGTAACCCCAATCGTAACCCAGCGACTTACCGGGGCGCACCGCCAAAAGGATCTCACGGGTTCCGCCTGCGGGATCCGTAAAGCCCAAACGGATGTCGGTGTAGGCGCTACGCATAAATACGGAGTTACTGTTATCTTCCTTAAAATAGGCACGCTGGCTGTTTTGGAAAGTGATGGTTGCACTACCAGCGTCGTCGCGTTGCACGAAAAATCCTTGGCCTACGGGAATATAGCGTCCGGGGGTTTTTGTGCCCACGGTTGTGCTTCCGGTTTGCCAATCCTTGGCAGGCACACCGCCGGCCAGCGTGTAGGTGGCATAACCGCCCACATAACCTTGCAATGAATGATCGGAGCCGTTCACATGCTCCCAGAAATAGAGGGTGCCGTTGAGGCCGGGATTATCATTAATAAAAGCATCGGCATCCAGCGCGCTGGGATATGGATTGCCCACCAAATAATCTTTACCGCCGTCAATGGAAAAGGTATAGGTTCCGTTGTTGGGGGTTCCGGCAAAGGTGTAGGCCTTGAATTCGGTGGTTCCGCTTCCACCCGGGCGTGTTCCGTTGAAAATATCGGGCCCTTTCATGGTGTAGCCCGTACCTGGATTGATGGCATTGGTGCTTCCTATTTGCACCCAGGACGTATAATCACCGATGTCGCTGTTTTCGAATTTGAAGATAAAGGCCTCATTCAAATGAGCCGGATTTTGTGATGAATTGACGTTGGGTGAGCCACTCGTGGTGTAAGCATTTTCAAAAACGATGGCTTGCGGATTGTCGGGGTCGCGGCCGTCCATCAATGAACTCAGTGTCCACGTGCCACCGTTGTTTACGGGTGCACACCAATAGTTGTACCAATACTTGTTACCCGTTCCCATTTGGTCACGGAAGAGTTTTCCGCTACCCGAGGGTGCGGTGGTGGCGGTTTGGAGCAATTGCGAATCATCATAAAGCCGCACATTTCCGTTGAGCGTCATATTATTTTCCACGGTCAGGCGCAGCCCCGAAGCAGACGGATCTTTGACTTTGAATTCAAAGTTGCCGCTATTGTCGTTTACGGTCAAATCATTGGTCGTAAGGTTGGTATTTTGGTTTACCGAAGATGTGGCTGCGGCATCGTGGTCGATATACAAGCGGTTGAAGAAATTTTCATTGCTTCCGCCGATGGTTTGGTCGGACGATCCACGGAAATAAGTGGCGGCCGTGGAAGCGGCGGCTTGTTGGACCATGGTGCCGTTGTTGGTCCAATTGGTTCCGTAAAAATAAACGGTTCCGTCCTTATGGTCCAAGGTGGCACCGGACTGATTTTGGAAATCCAAATTACGGATAACCACATAATTTCCAACAATAACCAATTGACCTTGATTAATCACTTGCGCTTGCAGGCCGGCAAAGGTTAAGGATGCGAATATTCCGAGTAATATTTTTTTCATAGTGCTCCGTGTTTATTACGTCAAATACACTTTAACATACAAATATACGGCTTTTTGTAAAAAGTACAAAAACCGTGCCATTTAAAACGTGAAAATTAATAAAAAACCAAAATACCGGTGGCTTATTTGCTGTATTTTTTGCCGTATTTTTTCATGAATTTATCGATACGGCCGGTGGTGTCCACCAAGGTCATTTTGCCCGTGTAAAAGGGGTGCGAAGTGCGTGAAATTTCGATTTTGACCAAGGGCAATTCCACGCCGTCCACTTCAATGGTTTCTTTGGCTTCGGCGGTGGAGCGGGTTACATAAATTTCGCCGTTGGACATGTCTTTAAAAGCCACCAAACGGTAATTTTCGGGATGTATGCCTTTTTTCATGGCGCAAATGCTTCTTTTTTGGATGGCAAATATACAATTTATTTTTTGAACGTGAATAAAGGCATCGGGCATAATTTTTGTAGAAAAATCAGTGAAATTTATTTACATTAAAATCCACCACCATGAAAGCAATTCGCATAATAACAGGTTTTATTCCATTGTTGTTGCTTATACAAGCTTGTGCTCCGGCTTATGTACCCAACGTGGTATCATCGCCCGGATTGCACAATAAGGGTGATTTGGCCCTGAGCGCCCACTACGGGAACGCAGGTTTCGACCTTCAAGGCGCCTACGGGATTTTCAATCATATAGGGCTTATGGTCAACGGAAGCTATAACAAACGCACTTTGGACACCGCCGATTCTCACAAACACGGTTTTTTGGAAGCGGGACTGGGATATTTTGCCATCGAAGGCCAGCACTTGAATTGGTCGATTTTTGCGGGTTTCGGTGGCGGGAATTATCAATCCTATTTCCAAAACAATATGATTACCACATACAATTTTGTCAATATTAACCGATTCTTTATCCAACCCTCTGCGGGATTTTATTCCAAGTACTTTGAGGGTGATTTGGCATTCCGTTTGGCTTTCCTGAGCATCAACGGATACCGGGACAATTTTGATAATAATCCCGAGAAATACAAAGGATTTTATCCCATGTTGGAACCCGCCATCACACTAAAATTCGGTCCCGAACGTTTTAAATTCTTTTTCCAAGGTGGTTTGTCGATTAATTTGCAAAACAGCGAATATTTCGCTCACTACCCCTTTATCATGTCGCTGGGCATTCAATTTAAGTTTAATCCATACCCAAAAAACTAATAGTTGAACTACCTCCAATAACAGATCTATTCGTATCAACACCGAATCCTTAACTGTCCAGCTGCTTTCGTCGTCGGGAAACGAAAAGAAAGGTAGCAAACGGTAAATGTCCGGGTCGCTATGGTAAATGTAAAACTGCTTAATCATGCCCATTTGAAAAATTCCATATTTTTGTAAAGACCTAAATTACCCGTATGAAATTATTCCGTGTTTTTTATGCATTTTTATTTGCGGTATTCTTCCAATCCTGTGCCCCTGCCTACTTGCCCAATGTAATATCCAATCCTGATTTACAACAAAACGGGGAAATTACGATAGGCGGATACTACGGCTCTCCGGGTATTGATTTTAACAGTGCTTTTGCCATTTCCAATCATGTGGGGATTTTACTTGGCGGAAGCTTTGACACTTCAAGTGGAAAGGTTTCTCATTCACATGGCTTTTTTGAAGTTGGTGCAGGATATTTCAATAATAAATCTTGGAACTTATCTTGGTCGATTTACGGAGGCATTGGCACCGGTGATTACAGTACAACAACCCTGATTAATGATCCCTACCTTGGCGGAAAATACCAAACGCAATATGAAGTTGTACGATATTTTTTTCAACCGTCGGCTATCTATCATTTCCACATTGGAGAAATAGGATTAGCGTGTCGCATGGATGCCCTACACGTAAATGGAACACAAGACTTCGGACCAAATCATCGCATCGATCATACCTTTCCTATGATAGAACCCGCCTTAAACCTTAAATTAGGAAAGAGAAATTGGAGAATAGTTTTTCAGTATGGCATTTCGCTCCATTTTTCCAATGAGGATTTTTTATACCTTCCCGGCATTGCTGCCGTTGGAATGCAATTAAAACTTAATACCAAGTCAAAAAAATAGATTTTTATTTCCGATCCAACACCAAATCCACCCGGATACGAACCGAATCGGTAACCGTCCAGCCGTTTTCGTCGTCCGCTACGGGTAAAGAAGGCGAAAGCCGATAAACGCCCCAATCGGTGCGGTCGATGTAAAACGGCTTGGATTTTAAATGCAAAACACCTTGGCGATAATCCAGTTTTCCGTCAAATTCTACACAATTGGTTATTCCGTGAAAAAACAGGTCGCCAGTTATGCGAAAGATGCTATCATTGACAGGCCGCGCATCATAGAGCCAAAAAGTGGCCCGGGGATATTTGTCGATTTCAAAAAATTCGTTCTTCAAAGTGTTTTCCAAAATCATTTTGGCCGTACCATATTTGGCCGAATCCAAATCCTTGACTTCGAATAATTTCAAATCAAAATCAAATTTTCCGGTAACATCTCCGTTTTTGTGAACACGCAAAAAACCTTCCTTGAAAGGCAAAATTCCGTTATGCTTGTCGCATTTCCAATAAACCTCGCTCTTGCCCGTGTCCAACCGGTAGGTTCCGGCAGGCGGAAGTTGAAGCGCCGTCCAAAACGCCCACAACATAACAATAACAATACCCATTCGGGCAAACTTTGTTTTCATCGTCCCTGTAAATGTTGTTTCAAATCCTGCCAAATACCCGTTACCAAGCTGTCTTTGTCCATCATTTTCAGCACTTCGGGCGGAATGTTCCGGGCACCTTTGACGCTTGTCTTATCAAAAAAGGATCCAAAAAAATTGGTATCGAACAAATCCGCCCCCGAAAAATCGGCCCCCATCAGGCGGGCACCCTGGAAATTGGCATGCCGCAATTTAGCTCCGCGAAAACTCACTTTTTCCAAACCGCCGCCCGTAAAATCGGCATAGGAAAAATCCGTGCCGTCCATAATGGATTCCTTTAACACAGCACGTATCAAACGGGCTTTTACACCACGCGACCCCGTAAAATTGGCATGCAAAAATTCGGCATCCTTCATCAAGGCATTAGAAAAATCACAACCGCGCATCAAGGTTCCGTGCCCTTCCATGCCGAACATATTGGTTCCGCGAAAGCTGGAACTGTCCAAAATCACGTTGTTCACCTTTACATGAAAGAGTTTGGCTTGGTCGAAATTACACTTCATCATCACCGATCCGTCGAAGACTGTCCATCGAATATCCGAAACCCGGAAATCGGAGCCCGAAAAATTGTTGTTGGGGCACTTGGCCGAACGCATGGTGGCACCGCGCATATCCAAAAAACGCAAATCGCGGCTATCCCAAAAAACGGTATCCATTTTTCGTCCGCGGAAATCATCATAGGCCTGCGGCCATGCAGGCCACCCCTTCACTCTTTCGGTATCCAAAACCGCATGCGGGCTTTCCATAATGGCCTTGCGCTCGTCGTCGTGGACAAAATTGGCCAATTTTTTCAGATTAGTAGTATCGGATTCAAGGTTTCCGGAGGCACCTCCCTTGCACGATATTTGCCAAAATCCCATCCACAACACAAGCCCCCAGAACCACCAAAAAACGTCCGGACGTTTCATATCGACTGAATTTACACCACATCGTGGCGATTAAAATAGCGATTGCCCAAAAAGGCCAATATTAGCCCGAAAATCAATGGATAAAGCAAGGCATAGGCGATAAAAGTCGTCCGGCTCACCGTGTCCAGAATATAGTAGGACACCGGCCCCATCACCGTAAGTTTAGGATCGAACAAAATCAAACTACCCGTACGGAAAGTTTGCAAGGGATTCAGTAGCGCAAGCCCGATAATCAAATCGGCATTTATCCGCCAACGAAGCATCATGCCAATAAGCAGAATGTCCATAAAGGCCACCAAAAATATCCATAGCATAAACGAAATGCCCAAAGCATTTTCCTGCGACCGGCTACGTGCCGAAAGGTACATGCTCAACCCCAGGAAAAAGAATATCATGCTGGCCAACAGGAACACATAGAGGAAAAACAAATCCCAGGGCACATCCAGTTTTTTTATCAATCCCCAAATCACCGCTCCCAGCAAGGCCAAAACCACCGGCAAATAAATCACAAAAAACCGGCTCCAAAATTTGCCCCAATAATATTGCGAAAAGGAAATGGGCACCGAAAGCGTATATTCCAACACCCCGTTTTCCTTGTCGCCCACCAATGAACGTACCGTGGATACCAATACGTAAATAGGCAGGATAACCATACTCACCTGAATAAAAGTAACCATCAGCCGGCTCAGCCCCACAAATCCGATGACCTGTGATTCGGTGATGCCCGTCATAAACATCACGGCCACAAACAGGGCAAAAAATCCCGTGTAGAGCCAAAAAGATTTACTCCGCAAATTTTGCCATATATCGGTCTTGAAAATCTGAAACATTCCCTTGTTCATCTAACTTTGCTTTTTGTTCATTATTTTCCTCCACCACATTTTCCTGCTCCGCATTTTCCTTTGCCGCATTTCATATCGTTATTTTTTCCTTCGGCCCCACTGACCGACATTTTTTTCTCCTTGATAAATTTGGCACGCAAACTAATGCCTTTGTTGATGCGGTCCAACACGGTGGCAAAATCGTAAACCGTTCCGGTGTCGGGCTTTTGGGCCAATGCCCCGTAGCCATAACCCATAGGCGTACGGTCGCCATAACGGTACCAGGCCTTTTCGGCATCGATCCATTTGCCGGTTTCGGCATCGCCAATCCAAATTTTGTATTTTTTTCCTTTCCAGGTATTGAAATCTCCTTCACGGATGTCTTCGGCCAAGCAGCCGATGTCGTCATACATCCGGTATTCGCCGTGCTCGTTGATGGCTTCCACGTTATATATGGGATCATCTAAACCCATTTTACAAACATGGCAAACGTCGCGGTCGAAATTGATAGGTCGCGGGTTGAAGTCCACTTTTTTTGAACAGCTCAACACAAAGAACAAAACCGACAGAAAAACCGCTTTTTTCATAATGATTAATTTTTATTGGTTTCCAACACAAAAGCTTTGTCCACCGTAACCTGTCCCAAATCCATTTCGATCACCCGGTTGATCAGGTGTTCGATTTCGTCGGTACGGTGGCTGCTGATAATCATCAGAGCGTCTTCACGATAATTTTTCAACATATCGAACAATACCACCCGGGCTTCGGGATCCAAATTGGCCGCCGGCTCGTCCATGAGCAATATTTGCGGATTGTGGCCCAAAGCAAGCGAAACCAAAAGCTTTTGCTTCATTCCGCCCGAAAGTTTAAGGAACGGCTTGCCGATGTGTTTATCCACATCCAATCCCAATCGACCGGCCAAATCCTTGTAAACCTGCTGGTCCACCCCGTAGATTTGCGAAAAAAAACCGAGCAATTCGCGTACCGTGGTTTTCAACGGCGGCGGTAGTTGCGGCACAAAGCCCACATTATGCAGGATTTTGGTACGGTCGGTGCGTGGATTATGACCCAACACATCCAAATGACCTTCGTAAGTATAAAGGCCCAGGATACAACGGATAAGTGTAGTCTTTCCCGCCCCATTTTGACCGATGAGTGCAATACGCTCCCCCGCCCGGAAATCGATATTCAATCCGTGCAGTACTTCTACTTGGTCAAACTTTTTGACCAGGTTTTCCACTTTGATCAATACCTCGTTCATCAGCCGAAAATTTTATCCGAATCCCGCAACCCGTAAGTCAATGCATTGCCCGGGCAAGCATCGATACAAAGACCGCATTTGGTACAATCACCACCCGTGTAGTGCACTTCGCGCGTAGCTGAGCCGCGCTTAACAAACCACAGTTCGTGCGGCACCAAACAAACATCTTGGCAATCACGGCAATGACCGCACTTGTCCAGTTCGAATTTGATATTGATGGGCGACAATTCACCCACAAAACTGTATGTTACCCCAATGGGACAAACATAGCGGCACCAAAAGCGCTTGATACCGAACACTTCGTAGGCCAAAAGCAAAATCACCCACAGTAAGGCCAATCCGGGTCCGTAAATAATAGAACGCGAAAGGATGCCCACGGGATTCAGGTTTTCAAATACCAATTCTCCGGTCAGTAAGGCCAAAAGCAAAAAGCCGGCCCAAAACACGTATTTGACCGTAATATCGTAGGTTTTTTCTTTCACCTTCCGCTTTTTAACCCAATAATCATGAACCTTTTCGCCCAATTCGGCAAAAAAGTGATACGGGCAAACCCAGGAACAAAAAGCCCGTCCGCCAACAATCCAGTAAAAGACCAGTATGGTTACAAATCCGGTCCAGAAATTGGTGGTCAATTGCGGAATATAATTATGCGTGGCGCCAATGGTCAATTCCTGCAAGGAGTTGAATGGATCCATCAGGTAAAGCCCCAGCAGGCGCGAACCGCTAAGCGACCCCTCCAATACGCCCAAATCGAAAGTAAAAGAAATAACAAACAGAATATTGATAAAAATAAGAAAAGCCCAGCGGCGGTTACGCCATTTGTGGCGACCTTTGGCGCGGTCGTGCCATTCCTTGTAGGTAATGCCTTCCTTCATGTAGGGCAATTCCTCTTTCTTTTTGGGCGGCAAGGGTTTGCGCCGCTTGTCTCCGTGCAAAAAATCGTATATAAAAGCCATGATTGATTCGTTTTTTAGAGTTCGGCAGGTTCAACAACAATAGCGGGCGGTTCCGTAGGACACACCATTTGACATACGCCGCATCCCACACAACCGTCGAGCACTTGCGGAATCATAGTTCCGTCGCCCCGGTCTTTCATTACGATAGCATCCTCTTGCAAAGGACAATATACGGCACAAAGGTCGCATATTTTGCGATCCACCGTTACTTGGTCGGTATAAACCCGTTCGTCTTTTCCGGGCGGACGCAACTTACCATGATGTTCGGTCAGCGGACCTTTGTAACCCTTACCGTGCACGGCCAAACATTGGTCGGCATTCACCTTGGCCACACCCAATTTATAGGCGCGTTTCATGGCATGAATTTGCACCTTGAAAGGATTTACGTCGGGTGGTATATTATGGTTATACTTGGCCTCCAATGCTGCCACGGCCTTTTCGCCCGCTTCGCGGAACACAGGGAAATGCAAAGCCGACGTAGGACAGGTTTCGGCGCATTGAATCGAATCGCACGAAAAATCGCAGGCCTGCACATTGGCGTCGATATAGGGCGTTCCGTAGGCCAAACCGTCGTTCCAATCGGCCAGCTTGATAGCCCGCACCGGACAAATTTGCACACAAAGCCCGCATTTGATACAAGCAAATAAAAATTCGTCTTCGGCTATGGCGCCCGGCGGGCGTAACAAGCCGCGATCGCGGATGCTCCGGCTGTCTTTTAGCCAATAAGCCACACTGCCCACTGCGGCTAGCGAAACCACAGCGGCAGCCGAAGCTTTCAGAAATTGCCGGCGATTAAACTTTCCTTCATTTGCTGCCATCGTTATAGAGATTTTTAAATTTTTGATGCTTTTTAATGTATTCGTCCATATTGTAAATGGGCGTCTTGTCTTTCAAAATAAATGTCGGCTTGGAAAAAGGCGCTAATTTTTCCAAATAATCCAAAAGGGATAATACCGGCGAACCGAAAAAGAATTTCACGTCCTTGTTAAAACGCCACAAACGCGCATGGTATTCATACAAACGGTAAGGCATATCACCCACATTATCTCCGTCTTTGTCAAATCCTTCGTAATCGTCCCAATAATTGCCTATCCATTTATTGCGGTATGCGCCACCGCCTCCCTGGACAAAAATTTGTTGCAAATTGTCATGAAATAGATTTTCGGTAAACACATTGCCTTCCTGGTCTTTCAAAAATTCGATGCCCGTTCCGCAGAAGGCAATTTCATTGCCCGAAATGGTGTTTTCTTTCCAAGGAACAAAGGGCGAAACATCGATGTACATCCCCCGCGCCGAATATAGGAAACGGTTGTCCAATATCTGATTGGACGAAGTTTCCTTCATGCCCAAGCACATACCGGTAACCCCTTGCGAATTTTCGATTACATTATTATTCATAATCGTACGCTCGCTATACATTAAAAAAACACCCACCGATGAGTTGAGAAAATGATTATAAGCAATATGATTATTATGCGAATACATAAAATGAATACTGTAACGGTTACCGTCACCGCGGTTACCTATAAATTCGTTATCGGACGAATACCAAACCACCATATCCCGTACCTGATGCCAGTAGTTTTCTTGGGTAATATTATGCTTGGAATACCAAAACCTGATGGCATCGCCCTTTAAACCCTTGGGACGCGAAGCAATGGATGTAATATCGTTGTGTATGATTTTTCCACCATTTCCCCAAAAAACATCAACACCGAAAAGGGTATTCTCAATTTTATTATTATAAATCACAAAATTATTTTGCTTTTTGACCTTGATGGCACAATCCACATCATCGGGCGAATGACCGGAATTGATGATTTTTAAATTTTGTATCGTAACATTGGGCGCTTCGATATACAAAACAGAATGCTTATGATTTCCCGTTACCGTGGCATGACCTTGCCCGTCGATTACCACTCCGGCAGTACGAATATGTGCTTGACCTTTATATAATCCCGGTTTTAAACGTAGCGTATCACCCTCCTGCAAACTATCCAACAAGGGTTGCAAGTCATAAACGGGAGCGCCCGGCGGCGCTCCCTCCACAGGATGTTCCAAGCCCGGTTTGTACCCCCCGAGCTGCGCCCGGAGGGTAAAAGCCGGCAGAACAATCATAAGCGCCAATAAGTAACGCATGGAGGGATTATTTACTGCTTTTTACATACTTGTTTTTAAAGGCAATGGCTATAAACATGAAAATCATACCCACAAGCCCGATAAAGAAACCCAAATCGGGATAAGAACTGGTGGTAAATTGGGCCACTTTTCCTTCACCCAACACCGTAGGCATAAAGGGTTTGATTCCGCTGAATGCTCCTCCACCATGCAAGCCCAAATGATGACCATACCACCACAAGTAGTAGATATAAATGACCAGGAAATATACCGGTGCCAGTGCAACCAAAATAGCCGCCCAACTGAGTTTTTTGCGACGTACCGCCAAAAAGGCAAGGCCTAACAAGCCAAACAAAATGAAGAAATAATGCGCATTACGCATAATTTTATCCAAAGTTTTTAATGCCCCGGGGATTTCTTCGGGAGGAATTTTGTCGCCGGCATAAACCGGATAAGGAACATGATTGCCCAATTCGTCCACATCATTAACCCCTTGTACAATGGGAAACATTCCAATAAAGTGATTGATTTTGTTCATTTCAATCAAGCAATCCGCGCCGGCATCCATGGCCAACTCCTCACGCTCACGGACACCTTCACATCCGTTGTAAACCCCGTTGTACTTGAATTCAATCCGAATACCCTTCGGATACATACTTTTGGGATATTGATGGCTTTGCAATGCCACCCACCACATTGGTACAAAATAGGTGTAAATAATCAGCCCCAATCCCAGCAGGCCGAAAATCCAATACAATACTGCGAATTTTTTTGCCTTGTTTTCCATGTTTTTTTGTTTTTTCAAAAATGATGATTTTCTGACTATTATCAAAGTCGCATCGTCATATTTTCAAATATTTTTTTTGTAAATTATCTTATAAAGAAAAGCCGTCATTTCGACGGCTTTCCCTGTAATTTTGGTTACTTCCGAAGATTATTTGCCGGACTTTTCTTTCAGTACAGCGTCGGATTTAGCTTTCATGTATTGGAT
>JALVVJ010000038.1 GCA_027023475.1 Flavobacteriales bacterium | reverse complement strand
GTCATAAACTCCTTATTATCACTGTTACCAATGATTTCTTTTCATATATATCAGTTCTCATCAATACCAAAATTATTTTCGTTTTAAAATATTAATGATAATATAATTTTATATAAAACATAAATGTTTTATTAATTTTCGTCGGTAGTTTGTTAGGAATAAGGTAATTTGGCCTTCGGCGCTCTTTTAAATATCTATTTTATATCGGAATATTAAAAAAATATTTCCAAAAAGTTAATTACTTATATAATCAAAAAGAAAACGGCTTACTTTAACTGCGAAAAACCTAGAAAAACGTATTCTCTCCAACAATACAAAAGATAACAACTTCTAAATCAATAAAATAAGATAAACCCAAAAAACTATCTTCTGAGGTTTTTTTATTCCATATCGCGGCATATATTCCGGCGCGCCTCCGCATATTCCTCCAATATCCGCCGCATCACCTCCTCCACTGGCAAAACCTCGTCGATCAAAGCCGCCACCTGGCCTATTTCCAATTCCCCTTCATCCAAATCGCCCTCGAACATGCCACGCTTGGCCCGGCCCCGGCCCAACAAGGCACGCAATTGTTCCTCCGTAGGGCATTGACGGTATAGTTCCTGCAAGCGCTCGTAAAATTTGTTCTTAATCAGCCGAACCGGCGTAATTTCTTTCAAAGTCAAATCCGTATCGCCGTCTTTCACTTCGGTAACCACCTGCTTGAACAACCGGTGCGCCGACGATTCTCCGGTGGCCACAAAACGGCTGCCCATCTGCACGCCGTCGGCTCCCAAAGCCATTGCCGCCAACACCTGACGGCCCGTGCCTATGCCTCCGGCCGCCAAAAGCGGAAGGTCGATTTCCCTTCGCACCGCCGGAACCAAGACCATCGTGGTGGTCTCCTCCCGACCGTTGTGGCCGCCGGCCTCGAAACCCTCGGCCACCACCGCATCCACGCCCGCCTCGGCGGCCTTGCGCGCAAAACGGACACTGCTGACCACATGCGCCACCCGAATGCCCCGCTCCTTCAAAAACGGCGTCCAAATTTTCGGATTTCCGGCCGAAGTAAAAACAATGCGCACGCCCTCGTCCACGATTATCTGCATAATCTCCTCAATGTCGGGATACAAAAGCGGTACATTCACGCCAAAGGGCTTGTCCGTGGCCCCCTTGGCCTTGCGAATATGCTCACGTAGCACTTCGGGATACATGGAACCCGCACCTATCAAGCCCAATCCGCCCGCATTGCTCACGGCCGCCGCCAAGCGCCAACCGCTTACCCAAATCATACCGCCCTGAACAATGGGATACCGGATGCCGAACAAGCGGCAAATACGATTATTTGGTCCGAACATAGGTCATCAATTTTTTCAGGTTTTCCAACGAAAAAGCATATTCCTCCGTCTCCATCCGTGCCAAGGCCGCTTCGATCAGTTTTTCCACATCCAAACGCAACCATTGCTTTTCCACATAGTCCAACCGGGCCCGGGTTTCGGGATTGTCGGGCGTAAACATGGCGCAAGCATCATCATGCGGCTGTATCGACACCGCATAGGTGCCCAAAGCCCGCGCCCGCCGGATGATTTCTTTCTTGTCCAGGGCCACCAAAGGCCGCAAAACCAGGCGGGACGTTACCTGCGTAATGGCTTCCATATTTTCCAACGTCTGCGAAGCCACTTGCCCCAACGCATCGCCCGTTACCAAGACCTGTGCGTCCGTTTGGCCTGCCAAACGTTCGGCCAAGAGCAACATAAAACGCCGAAGCAACACAAGCCGCAACCTGTTATCGGTATTCCGGGCAATGGCCTGCTGAATGTCCAGCACCGGAACCAAGTGCAAGCGAACACCGGGTTGATACACACTGAGCACCCGCGCCAATTCCCGCACCTTTTCCACCGAACGCGGCGATGTGCGCGGCACCGAATGAAAATGCACCAAATCCAACGCCATACCACGCGTTATCATCATGGCCGCCGCCACGGGCGAATCGATACCACCCGAAAGGGCCGCCACGCCCCTGCCCGACGAACCCACGGGCAAACCGCCGAGGCCGGGTTCGATGCGGTCGTAAATAAAAGTCTGTTCGGGACGCACCTTGACGTGCAAGGTCCAATCGGGACGGGTCAGGTTTACCGGCGCCCCCAAATGCTCCACCACCAGGGCGCCAATATCGGCCGCCAATTCGCGCGAAGTAAAAGGCAACGACTTTTTGAGGCGCCGGGCAGTAACGCGAAACGACGCGCCTTCGCCCGGATAATTCGCCCGGGCAAAATCCAAGGCCTTTTCCAAAATCACCTCCCGCCGGCTCGGCACGCTCCACACGGTGTAAAAACCCGTAACGCCCGGCGTGCGGCGCAGAATCTCCTCCACCAATTCACGCTCCTCATGCGGCAATGGCTTGCGCAACTCGATAAAAAGACTACCTCCGTGCCGGCGCGAAAAATGCAAATAATCCTTGAAGTCCGCCAGCTTGATTTTCAACTGTTCACGCAGCCGGTCGGCAAAAAACTTTTGGTTTTGCCCTTTCAGGTAAATCTCCTCGAAATTGACAATGATGATTTGCTTGGCCATACAGGGAGTTTGTGCCGAAAGTTACGAAATCTGTCCTATTTGACACTGAGTCCGCCCACGAAATCAACGGCCGGCAGAAACATCGCGATAAAATCCGAAAAACGCCACTAAAATTCCGTTACGCACCCGCCTGAACACTTCCATCACTTCCGCATCGGTACCGGTGGCTTGTGCCGGATCCTCAAAACCTATATGCAAACGCTGTTTTACCCTGCCTGTAAATACCGGACAGGTCTCGTTGGCTTCGTCACAAACCGTGATAACGTAATCGAAAGGACGATCCAAAAACTCCTTTACATCCTTGGGCTTGTTTTCACCCACATCGATATGCCACTCACGCATCACGGCCACGGCTTTGGGATGCACCCGTTCGCCGGGCTCGGTTCCGGCGGAATATACTTCCCAGTCCGGCGCCAAGGTCTTCAATATGGCCTCGGCCATTTGACTGCGGCAGGTATTTCCGGTGCACAACACCAAAATGCTGACGGCCATTGCTTGGGTTTTGAACAAAGGTAGGCATTTTATACATTATTTTTATTAGGGCGCCTGGCCGCATGCGTTCACGTAAGGCGCCGGCTTTCGCCTTCGGCTCATCCGGCACCACGTTCACGCAGCGGCCACCGCGTGCTCCGCTCTTATCTTGCTTGCATCCGGCGGTTTTTGTAGGGCCGGCGCCGTGGTCTTCTTGTCGGTGCGGCGAAGCCCCCGGCGCCGGCACAAAAACTTTCGCCGGCTGCCGCGCAAGGATACCGCTGCGCCCGCTGGCGCGACAAAGGCCGACTTCGCCGGCCTTCAATGTTTGCAGTAGGAGAACGATGTCATTCCGTCAAAGTTTTGCCGAACGTCAGCAAGGCAAAACGCCAGCTTGTCCCGCACCGAAGGTCGGGAAGGAATCTCTTCACGGATTGAACAATAGGAACCTAATTTTCCGCCCCGAATGGAGTATCCGTGAAGAGATTTCTCCTCACTGCGTTCGTCGAAATGACTGGACTCCTTTAATGTTTACAATAGGACATTAATCATAAACCCGAATGATTCAACCGAAGCCGGATGCCCCATTGTGGACGCGCGATTTATCGCGCGCACCTTATTATCGCGCCAGGGATGGGAGCGGTTATGCGATGGCGGCGCGCCGTAGGCCTGCCGTGGCGGCGGGGCGACCAGTGGGGAGCCACGTCCGGCACGCTTGCAGGCCAAGAGCGGGCCGCCGGCGCATTTAAGCGGACAGCCCGACGGCGCCGCGTGAGGAACGGCCGACGGGAGCGTGCTCCGTCATCGCGAAGCGGCGGCCGATGCACCGAAGGTGCTCCGAACGTGTGCGAGCGAAGCGAGTCCCGCCTC
>JALVVJ010000037.1 GCA_027023475.1 Flavobacteriales bacterium | reverse complement strand
TAGCCAAAGGCATACTCCCGATAAGCTCGCCCGA
Organism: Flavobacteriales bacterium; assembly: GCA_027023475.1. Classification (GTDB taxonomy): domain Bacteria; phylum Bacteroidota; class Bacteroidia; order Flavobacteriales; family Flavobacteriaceae; genus JAADED01. Next base: position 3,961 of record JALVVJ010000037.1, on the reverse strand, counting down.
ATATTTATCGTGAATTCCGGCCCGCTGCGGCGCATCCGTTAGCCGGCCGGCGATCAAATTGTACATTTTTTCCGTATTCATAATCCTAGTTTTTTTTGACCAATAAATATATGAAAAACCAACCCTTATTTTTTTGAAAAAACTGAATCGTTTTACTAGTTTCCTCCTATAAAATTTATTCGGTAGCAAGGAAAATCTCATATAAACCTAATTTTGTTATGCCAAATTTGATTGAAAAATTGTTAGTCGTATCTCTTGCAAATAGAGGAAAAAAATAAGAATTATTGCTTGGGATTTATTTTAAACCAAAGCGTTCCAATATTTTTTCAATTCATAGAAAAACTCCTGAGCTAAAAAATTTTGCAGAATAATGGTTAGGTCGAACAACTCCGGTTGATTATCAACGCCTATACGAAATGCAGGGCTGGCATGAACCGAAACCAAAGTTTTGAAAAGCGTGTCGTGCCGCATCAAATCCAAAAGCAACAGACCCGGCCGTTGAAATAATTTACGAAGATTTTGGTCTTTGATATTTCCTTGTAAATCTATGTGTTTAGGCTGTAAGTCGAAGAAACGAGGATGTGTTTCTTCACCCACAAAAATAATTTCAATTTTAGCCATATCGACATTTGTTACCGATGAAAACTTTTTTAGAAAAATTTCATCGGGTAAATTGGGATTGTCGGTTAGGATTAATGCCGTTTGGAGTGGGAAGTCCGGTCTGCGAAACTTTTCTCGCAGTTGTTGCATACGCCGTTGCCAAAACCAGGATCTAAGCATTTGCGTCAAGCGTTTTTTTCAGTGTTACCAAACCACGAATACGCTCCCTGTCCAAATCATTGGCCCAATGACCGCCGCGCTTAAAAAAGGAACCCACGATAAACCCGTCGGCCAAAGGATAAAAATCCGGCAAATTGGCATCCGTAATTCCCGAACCTACCAAAACGGGCAACCCCGCCGTGCCTGCGTCTTCCACATCACCGGGACGGGCGGCTTGGCCTGTGGACGAGCCGGTAACAATCACACCATCGGCCGAAAAGAACGCGGCGGCATGCGCCGTTTGTACCAAATCCACATCGGCCGTAAGCGCATGGGCGGCGTGTTTCTTTTTGATGTCGGCAAACACGGCAATATGCTCTGCGCCTATGTATTTACGGTAGCGGAGCAATTCCGCCGCATCCGATTCCATATAGCCCTCATCGGCCAAATGCCCGAACACAAAACCCTCGGCCCGGATAAAATCGGCACCCGAAACCAAGGCCGCCGCCAAGGCCTCACGATTGGCTCCGGCCAAAATTTGTATGCCCAAAGGCAAAGCAAATCTACGCTTCATTTCGGCGGCTATGCGCGTCATCAATGCCACCACTTCGGGACCCGCTTGACGCTTAACATACGGAACGTCGTGCATGTTTTCAATCATCAGGGCGTCCACCCCTTCCGATGCATACACTTCGGCCTCGTTCAAAGCATGTGCTACAATTTCGACGGGCGATAAGGCATTCATGGGCGCCCCCGGCGAAGCCGCCGTATGAATCATGGCAATCAAAGGTTTGGTATCACCGAAAACCGTTTTAAACTTTTCCTTGCCCACCTCTGAAATATTTCGTGTAAATTTACTCAAATTTTTTTCGATGAACATCAAACGGGCCACGGTTACCATATTCGGCGCCGCCAACACCGATTTGGTGGGCTTTCCGCAAGAAGGTTTATCTTTTAACGATTCCAACAAAGGCATGATACGCATGCTTCCGGGCGGCGTGGGCCGCAACATTGCCGAAAACCTTGCACGCTTGGGTCAAAAAGTTTCCCTTGTCAGCGCTTTCGGCGATGATTTTTTCCGCACTTTCCTCACCGAACATTCCCGCTCGTTGGGCATTTCGCTGGACGAATCATTGCTTATTCCCGATTACTCGTCGGCGGTATTTTCGGCCGTGCTCAACCGCAACAACGACCTGGCCGTGGCCATTGCCGACATGCGCATTTACGACAAACTGACTCCGGCACATTTCCAACGGGATTTCCCTTCGCTCCAATCGGCCGATTATGCCGTGCTGGAAACCAATTTCCCCGCTTCGGTTTTGGATTTTTTGGTCAACCGTTATCCCGACCGCAAATGGGTGCTCGACACCGTCTCGGGCGACAAAGCCAAACGGGCCGAACCGGTGCTGAGTCAATTACACATCCTCAAAACCAACCTCATCGAAGCCGAAGTGCTCACCGGACTTTCGGCCCGCGAATCGCGCTACGAGGATATGGTGCGTTATTTCCTGAACGAAGGCGTGGAACACGTGTTTATCACGCTGGGCAAGGAAGGCGTGATTTACGGCCATCGCGATTACATCCAATACCAACCGCCCGTGCCGTCGAAAGTACTCAACACCATAGGCGCCGGTGATGCATTCCTTTCGGGCGTGCTGTTCGGTTTTATCCAAGGACTGGAACCCGACCTGATTGCCCGTGCCGGATTAATTGCCGCCGGACTGACCGTCCAAAGCGAACGTGTGGTGTCGGACGATATGCGCCCCCAAGCCATTTTGGAAAAACTGCATCAAGCGTGAAAGCGTTTTTCGATATAGCACCGCCCGTAGCACAAGCACTGGAAACCGGCAATCCCGTAGTCGCCTTGGAATCCACTGTCATTTCCCACGGACTTCCCTGGCCCGACAACATGCAATTGGCCTTGGAAACCGAAGCCGTCATACGCGCCGAAGGCGCCCTACCCGCCACCATTGCCATCATCGACGGGCGTATCCGCGTAGGACTGACCGAAGCCAATATCGAACGCCTGGCCCGCAAACGGGAGCCGGTGCACAAAGTCAGCCGGCGGGATTTGAGCTATGTAGTCGCCCGAAGCTTAAACGGCGCCACAACCGTAGCGGCCACCATGTGGATAGCCCACCGTGCAGGCATCCGGATTTTCAGCACCGGCGGCATTGGCGGCGTGCATCGCGAAGCACGCGAAAGTTTCGATATTTCGGCCGACCTCTACGAGCTGGCCCGCACCCCCGTGGCCGTAGTGGCCAGCGGCGTAAAATCCATCCTGGACATTGGGGCCACCTTGGAAATGTTGGAAACCCTCGGCGTGCCGGTTGTGGGCTTGGGCACCGTCGAATTTCCGGCTTTTTATTCACGCAGCAGCGGCCACCGCTTGCACCAAAGCGTAAAAGACGAATCCGAAGCCGCCCGCGTAATCGATGCACACTTCGGGCTGGGTATCGACACGGGGCTGTTGATAGCCCATCCTGTGCCCGAACCCGACCAAATCCCCTTCGACCAAATGGAAGTACACATCGCCCGCGCCTTGCAAATGCAAACCGGTGCAGGCATCCGTGGAAAAGAAATTACGCCTTTTTTGCTCAGCCGCATCAAGGAACTGACAGGTGGTCGTAGTATGCAAGCCAATTTGGCCCTGCTCAAAGCCAATGCCCGTGCCGCGGCACGCATTGCCGTAAAGCTAAGCAAACAAGACGAACGCTAAAATTATTATTTTTTCGGGCGCCCCGGCGCTCGGGTTCGGCGGCTACGCCAACGCCAAGCGCTTTGGCCGGCGGAGCGTCCTTGCGCTTGGCGTGCCGAACTCCGGCGCCGGCCGGGCTGTCCACTCAAATGCGGCTCGGGTGCGTCGGTTTTTGCATGGCCGGCGCTGCGGTCTCTTCCTCCGGGAGCCCCCAGCGCCGGCGCAAAAAACACTTTCGCCCCTTCGCCCCATAACCGCTCCCATCCCTGGCGCAATAATAAGGTGCGCGCGATAAATCGCGCGTCCACAATGGAACATCCTGCCTCGATTGGAATATCCGGGTTTATGATTGTCCGCTACTGCAAACATTGAAGGAAGATGTCATTCTATATTTGCATCATGAAATAAACCGTAAAAGAAACGTAAACTTGGAGATGAAAAATGTTAATCGAAAAAAGGAAGGGAAAAGGGGTAAGACTGCTGGCTGTCATTGGTCTAAAAGAC
>JALVVJ010000036.1 GCA_027023475.1 Flavobacteriales bacterium | reverse complement strand
GGCATTCCTACCGAAAACATTGTAGCGGAACCGGCAATGCGCAACACGGCGCCGGCCATACTTTTGGCCGCAAATATTATCGATCAACGCAGTCCCGGCGCTGTGATGGCCGTAATGCCTTCCGATCATTTTATCGGCCACCAAGCGGCATTCCTTCACGACTTGGCCCGGGCGATGAACCGCGCCGCTGACAAGGATGTATTGATCACCCTGGGCATACGTCCCGACCGCCCGCACACGGGCTATGGCTACATTCAATTTGAAACGAACGAACCGGGCGATTTTAAGCCCGTGCTTCGATTTACCGAAAAACCCGATAAACAAACGGCCGAAACCTTTCTTGCCCAAGGCAATTACCTTTGGAATGCCGGTATTTTTGTTTGGCGCTCCGGGGTGATTCGTAAGGCCTATGCCAAGTATTTACCGGAAATGTTCCGTAAACTGGAACGGGTTCGCTATGACACGGAGTTTATGGCGCGGGATTTGGCTGAAATTTTTCCCGGCGTGGAAAACATTTCGGTGGATTACGGCATTATGGAAAAAGCCGGCAATGTGGAAGTGCTACCTGTGGATTTCGGCTGGAACGATTTGGGCTCGTGGGATGCCGTTTACCGCCAGTTGGCCCGCCGTGAGGGCGAAAATATCGTTTTACGCGGGTCGGCGCGTTTCGAAAATGCCCGTGGCAATTTGGTCTATTCCGACCGTCCCGACCCGGTGGTTATCGACGGATTGAACGGATTTTTGTTTGCCGAAAGCGGCGGCCGGCGCTTGCTTATCCCTTTGGAACGTTCGCAGGACGTGAAGAAATGGCGGGATGCTTTTCCGGCCGACGATGCTTGATTTTATGCCCGAAAAAACCTTATCTTTGTGCCGCTCCAACAAACTGGTGGGATGCCGGAGTGGTTGAACGGGGCGGTCTCGAAAACCGTTGAGCTCGCAAGGGCTCCGGGGGTTCGAATCCCCCTCCCACCGCTTTTTTTATGCTCCGTAACTACGGAGAGGTGGCAGAGCGGTTGAATGCGGCGGTCTTGAAAACCGTTGTCCGTGCAAGCGGACCGGGGGTTCGAATCCCCCCCTCTCCGCTTTCTTTTTCTTTTTTCTGTTTTAGGTTTCTATTTTTCGGGCGCCCGGCTGCACACGTTCACGCATGCCGCCGTCCTTCACCTTCGGCTTGTCCGGCGGCGCGTTCACGGCGTTGCAGCAAGTGTAAAATGTCGGAAAAGTTGCAGTTATTTTTGTCGAGAACAAAGCCGGCCATCCGAAGGCATAGCCGTAGCTATGGCAAGGATGGTCAATGCCGTTATCGGCAAAAAGAACAAAACTTGGTGTGAGTATTTTATGCTTGCTGCAACGCCCAGGCAGCCGCCGGGCTGTCCGCTCAAATGCGGCTCGGGTCGCACCGGCATTTCGGCGCCTCCGGCGCCCCCGCGGTGCGTGGGGCTTCCCGCTGTCAGCCTCCGCCCGCGGGAAAATGCTCGGGCGCCCCTTCGCCGCATAACCGCTTCCATCCCTGGCGCGGGTGTCTTTTGGTTTATATTTTTGTTGTATTCTGATTCCACAATTGAGAAGCAAATTCACATGTTCATACTGACAATATTTCCGTATTTTTACACCCGGACATAAAAAGCTATTCCAATGCTAACGGCAAACGAACAAAAATATACCGCCTCCCAATTGATGGAAATGGAGGCACGCTATGGCGCCCACAATTATCATCCGCTTCCGGTGGTGCTCAGCCGCGGCCAAGGCGTTTTCGTGTGGGATGTGGACGGAAAACGTTACTACGATTTTCTTTCGGCCTATTCGGCCGTAAACCAAGGGCACGGACATCCCAAAATCGTGCGCGCTTTGCAGGAACAGGCCGCCCGGCTTGCTTTGACATCGCGGGCATTTTACAACGATAAGCTGGGCCCTTACGAAAAATTTATCACCGGATTTTTCGGTTACGACAAAGTCCTGCCCATGAACACCGGCGCCGAAGGCGTGGAAACAGCCATCAAACTGGTGCGCAAATGGGCTTACGAAAAGAAAGATATCGAACCCTACAAGGCCAACATCATTGTGGCCGAAGGTAATTTCCATGGACGCACCACCACCATCGTTTCCTTTTCCACCGACCCCGAAGCCAAGGACGGTTTCGGGCCCTATACGCCTGGTTTCACTGCGGTGCCCTACAACGACATCGATGCCCTGGAACAAGCCATACGCTCCAATCCCAACACCGTGGCCTTCCTGGTGGAACCCATTCAGGGCGAAGCCGGCGTGAATGTGCCCGATGCGGGCTATTTGTCCGCTGCTAAGGCGCTTTGCGAAAAATACGGCTGCCTGCTTATTGCCGACGAAATTCAAACGGGCATTGCCCGCACCGGAAAACTCCTGGCTTCGCACTACGACAATGTCCGCCCCGACGTGCTCATTTTGGGTAAGGCCTTGTCGGGTGGCGTATATCCCATTTCGGCCGTCCTGGCCGACGATGATATTATGCTGAGCATCAAGCCCGGTCAACACGGCTCCACCTTCGGTGGTAATCCCGTAGCCGCCGCCGTGGCTGTGGCCGCCTTGGAAGTGGTACGCGACGAAAACCTGGCCGATAATGCCGCCCGTATGGGCGATATTTTCCGAAGCACCTTGAAGGAACGCACGGCCGGCAATCCGTTGGTGAAACAAATCCGGGGTAAAGGTTTGCTCAATGCCATGGTCATCAACGACACCCCCGAAAGCAAAACCGCTTGGAACATTTGTTTGCAATTGGCCGGAAATGGTGTTTTGGCCAAACCCACCCACGGCAACATCATCCGCTTTGCGCCGCCCTTGGTGATCAACGAGGAGCAAATCCTGGACGCCACCCGGCGCATAGCGCAAACCGTTAATGACTATGCCCAAGCGCATTAAACCGGGCATTCCGCCGGGCTATCAGGCCTTGCTCTACGTCGTCATAGTGGTGGCGGCGGGCATGATAGCATGGGAAAAATCCAAACCGCAGGAGCTGGAACGGCTTTGGTGGCTACTGCTTTGGCTGGCCGTGATGTTGGCGGCTTTTTACAAGGCCACCCAAAATTGGGCTTATGTCAATCCCAAGCCCGACCCTTTGGAAGATGACGAAGAGGAACAAGTCAATGCACCACCCATCCAAGATGTGGATATACCCGATTTGGAACAAATGACCCGGAATTTGGAAAAACCCCAAGCCGATGAATAATCCCAAGGCCACCAAAACCGCCGCCCAATACGACCAAATCGTGGCCCGCGCCCGCGAAATTTTTCGGCGCAAATCGGCCGATTACGGGCCCACCTGGCGCATCTTGCGTCCTTCGGCCCTGACCGACCAAATGTATATCAAAGCCAAGCGCCTACGTCAAATTCAGCAAACGGGCAGGATGTTGGTAAACGAAGACCCGCGCGATGCCTTTTATGCCTTGGTCAATTATGCGGCCATGGCTTTGGTGCAATTGGATTTGGGCCCGGCCGACGAGCCCGATATGACGACTGACGTGGCCGAGAAACACTATTTGGAGCAAATCCGCCGGAGCAAGGAATTGATGCTACGCAAAACCACCGATTACGACGAGGCCTGGCGCGAGATGCGCATTTCGTCCATGACCGATTTGATTTTACAAAAACTGCTGCGTATCAAGCAGATGGAAGAAAACCGTGGCAAGGTCCGCTATTCCGAAGGCCCCGAAGGTAATTACCGCGACATTTTGAATTATGCCGTTTTTTCGCTCATCCGGTTGGATTTGGAGGGCGAAGAGATGGATTGAATGGTTTTTATTTCTTGGGTGCCTGACCGAGCAAGTTCACGCATTGGCGGTTGCTTCAAGTCGGCGCCACAAAAACTGGCGGAATTTACCGGTCGAGGCGATATTTCCACATAATTCGGATTTATGCAATTTGCCTGAAAACTTTTACATCGCCGGTAGTGGAATTTCATTCCGCCATCGGTGCCCCGACGGCTTGTGGAGCCGCGAAAAAGCCCGAAGTGCTTTGGAACTTCAAATAAAAAAGACCACCACTAAATGAGTGGTGGCCTGTTTAACGGATAAAAAAAACATTAGTTGCTGTGATATGTTATCTTAACCTTGGTGCACGAGCTTGTTTGGAAATCCTTGCTGGCGCCCGAAACTTCGGCGCCTTGTTCCACCTTTTTGGCGGCTACGACCACATAGTATTCCTGTCCGTCTTGCAGCTCGGAGGTGGGGCGCAGCCATCCCTGCCCGCCGTCGATATGGATGGTGTAGGACGTGGTGCTCACGGGCAGTTGGGGCTTTTTGTAGAAGGGTTTTTGGCTCATGTCCAATTCGGTGATTTTGACGCAGTAGAGGTCGGCATTGGGCACGGCCGTCCATTGCAGTTGAATGGTTTGGGAGGTGGCGTCGAAAGTGGCCGTCATTCGCGGCACGTCGATTTCGGTGTCTTCCAGGTGGTCGGTAACTTCCTTGGTGCTACCGTCGCTAAAATGCAGTTGGAAAGTGTAGTCGCCGGCTTGCGGTTTGTCGGGCGAAGGTTGTGTAGCGGCCTTCAAAGCGCCTTGCATAAAGAACGTATGCAGGTCGTAGGTGGTTCCGTCGGGGGCAATAACCTTGGAGCCGTCTTCCACGATGCCTTCGCCACCGGCAAACATTACCAAGGCATATTTGATGTTGCCCATCATGTTCATTTTTTTCAGAATTACGTCGCCATAAGCGTCGTCGTGTGTGTTTTCGATTTTTTCGGGTTTTTTACAAGCATTGATACTGGACAAGCCTGCAATGATCAATAATACGAGGATGATTTTTGTTATGTTTTTCATAGTGATTTGATTTTTTAGGGTTAAACAATTTGTTTCGGTTGGTTTAGAAATGGTATTTGAGGTAAAAACTGAAATTTCTTCCGGGTTCGTAGATGCGGCGTCCGTTGAGTGTGCCATTGTTGCGGAAAGCAAAGTTTAGGTGGTTGTAGTAGGCCGCATCGGTAAGGTTGAGCACCGCCGCGCCCACCGACAGGTGTTTATTTGGTTGCCAACCGGCCCGGAAATCGTAGGTTACATGCCCCGGTGTGGCCGTTTCGCCGAAGCTGGGCGAAAAATCGTTTTGAGCGGCCACCAGTTCCGAGCGCAGGTCGAACCAATACTTGCCGCGCTGGTATTTGAGTCCCACATGTCCCGTAGCCGGCGCCACTTGTGCCAGCGGTTCGTCCAAGCTCAGGTTGTAGGCCTTGGTGAGCGAAAAATCGGCATGGAACCTGAGTTCCGGCGTCAGGTATGTTGCCAGCAGGGCCGTAAAACCGTATTGGTAGGCCTCCACATTTTGGAATTGCCGAGGTGCCATGGGCGGGCCTGCGGTGCATCCGCCGCCACCCGAACCCAACGAAGGATTGATCACGGCCGTGATGTAGTTTTGGAAGTAGGACGCAAACAGGTCGGCGCCGGCTTGCAGGTTGTTCCAACGCTTGCGCAGACCCAGTTGCAATTGGTTGTTGGTTTCGGGTTTCAGGTAGGGATTGCCGATGTATTGGCGTGCATCTTCGCCCACGGTAAAGCGGTAAATGTAGCGTTCCAGCATCGACGGCGTGCGTGTGCCGCGTCCCAGGGCGGCTTCCCATTGCCAATCGCTATGGCGATATTTCAGGGCAATGTTCCCACTCAGCGTAAAATGGGTAACGGGCTTGATGTCGCCATAGATTTGCACCAATCCCGGGTCGGGATGGCGGGCAAAGCTGTAAACCGCATCGGCACGAAGACCACCGGAAAGATAAAGCCCGTTACTTAGTTTTTGATGCCGTTCGGCATAGAGCCCGAAATCATTGATTTGGGCGCCTTGCCAAACCGAAAAATGCTTGACCACCGGCGGGTTTATGGGTTGTCCGGTGTTGGGGTTTACATTAACGATAACGGTTTTGTTTCCGTCGCGCTGGATAATGTCGGCATCGGAGCCGAAATACCACAAGGTGTTTTTATCGGGCCTGCGGGTTAGTTCCACTTTTCCGCCGAAGGTGCGCGAATACACGGGTGTGCGCGCATCGATGCCCGGATAGTTGGGCCGGGGTTCCTTCAAGCGGTAACCGTTGGTCATCAGGTGGTCCACGTAGGACGCATAGGTTTTGATGCTCAGGTCGGTTTTGGGAAGGAATTCCTTGGCATCGTAGCCCAGGTTTATCAGGTAACTGTCGTCCACCGGGGAGTCCATGGGCAAACCGGCGTGCTTGATATCGCGGCCGAATTTTTGATGCCAGTGGGCATAGAAATGCCGGCCTTTGCGGGGCATATAACCCGCTTTGAGCGAATAGCTGAGGGTGGTAAAACCGGCAGGCGTTACCACGCCCGAGCCGTCGGTATAATCACCGAATTTGCGGTATTCGCCTTCGACGCCGTAGGCCCATTTACCGGTTACGTTGACCAATTCGCTCCGCACGACGCGGTTTTGCCCGTTGGTTTCGTAGCCGCCTTCAATGGCGCCATGGAATCCCGGACCGTAATCGCGCGGTTTGCGGGTTACCATATTGACCGTGGCACCGAAACTTTGACCGAAACGCACGCTGAACGGCCCTTTGATCACTTCGATTTTGCTCACGTCTTCGGGAATAATATGAGCCGTGGCCGGGTCCATCCGGTTGGGGCATGCGTTTACCACCTTGGAACTGCCATCGTAGCGCACGTTCATTTGTTCGTATTTGAAGGCGTAGAGCGACGGTTCCATGGAGGTGTTGCTGCGTTTTTGAATCGAAAAACCGGGCACATCGGCAAACAGGTCGGCCACATTGCGCGGTTGGCTGATTTGCTTGGCGCGGTCGTTGATGCTGACCGAATGCACGGCATCGCGCAAGGGGTCGGCCGTAACGATAACCTGATGGAGCATCACGGCCTTGTGCCTGATTTCAATTACCGGATGCGCCGAGGTTATACGCACCACCTTGGTGATGTAATCGGGATGGGTGATGCGGACGCTATCGCCCCGGTTGATTTTGAGCCGGAAAAAACCGTCAATGTCGGTTACGGCTTGACGTCCGAGTAGATCCGGGTCGGTAATCCTTGCGCCCGGCACGGGCAGGTGGCTTTCGGCATCGCGCACGGTGCCCGAAACTTCCATGTTTTGGGCCCGTAGCGAAAATGCAGTTGCCAGCAGAAAGATAATTATGATGAATTTGTTTTGCATATACATTCTTGTTTTATGAAGGTTTGAAACAGGATTGTTTTCCGGTGTGGGTAAGGAACCGGCATGGTTTTCTACCGGAGAAAATTACCGTTGCCGGTTCCCGAAGCAATATATTTATGGTAAACTAACCTTCGGTTAGCCCGTGAGAACAAAGCTAAATACTCAAAAATTGCTTTAAAACCGGAATGAAATCAAGCCACCGACGGCGGATGAAAAATCGAAAAATCGGGTTGAAAACGATAATGTATGGGCAAAAAGTCCGAGACTTTTTCGCGTTGGGCCAAGGTAAGCAATTGCGGAACGGGAAACTCACCCACAAGCTTTTGGACAAAAACGGGAATTTGCGGGGAAGGAATGTTTTGCGGGGTTTGTTTCTTTTTGGGGTTACAAAAACGTTTTAGCAGGGCTTGCAAATACCTGTCGCCGTTATTGGCCATTTTGGCCTGCGGGTTATCGTGTTCGCAATTGTCCTTCGGAGTTGCGGAAAAAACTTTTACTTGATGCAGTTCGGCCCAAATAAAGGGAATAGCCGGACTGAGCACCACCGGCACGAAAAAGAGTAAATATGCTATGGCAATCAGACGTTTCATTGCTTCTTCGAGCAAAAGTAACAAATGTTAGCGAAATACGCAATGTCATTTTGTCATTTTCCGGTTCGATAAAAATTTTTGTTATCCTTGGCGGGTAAATACTTGTAATCGATGTTACAATATTATTTTGGGCGCCCGGCTGCCGGCGTTCGGGGCGGCTGTGCCGCAGTGGCCGCTGCATCAAGACGACGGAGCGCTTTTGCACCGGCCACCACTCACGCCGCGCCCGCCGGGCTGTCCGCTCGAATGCGGCTTGGGTCGCACCGGCATTTCGGCGCCTCCGGCGCCCCGCGGTGCGTGGGGCTTCCACAGGTCGCCTCCGCTCGCGGGAAAATGCTCGGGCGCCCCTGCGCCGCATAACCGCTCCCATCCCTGGCGCGATAATAAGGAGCGCGCGATAAATCGCGCGTCCACAATGGAGCATCCGGCCATGGTTGAAACATCCAGGTTTATGATTAACGTCCTACTGTAAATATTGAAGGAAAGTGTCATTTCGACGAACGCAGTGAGGAGAAATCTCTTCACGGATACTCCATTCGGGACGGAATATTAAGTTCCTATTGTCTAATCCGTGAAGAGATTCCTTCCCGACCTTCGGTGCGGGACAAGCTGGCGTTTTGCCTCGCTGACGCTCGGCAAAACTTTGTCGGAATGACATCGTTCTCCTGCTGCAAACATTGAAGGAGAATATAAAAATATTCGTCCGCGGAGACCGCCGCCAAACGAGGCGAAACTCCGGGTGAGGCGGACGGTCTCCGCGGCGCCAAGGCGAGACGGCGCAGACGGCTCGCCGCTTCCCGAAGAGACCGCAGGGCTCTGAGGGCTGCGAAGGGAGACCAACGCGTAGCCGCAGGCGGAGCGTGCCGGCTCCCGGAGCACCGGAGCGAGACCGCCAGGGCTCGCGGAGGGCGAAACAAGACAAGGCGCGGGCTTTGGCGAGGCCTTTGGAAGCCGAGGGCTTGTGGAGCCGTGTAGAAGCCCGAAGGGCTTCGGAGCGCCAAAGTAAAACAATATTACTTTTTGCGATGGACCGGAATGCCTGCCAATAATTCCTTGCGAAAATAAATCAACATCAGTATCAGATAGCTCGCATTGGCCCATACATAGGCCTCCATCACGCCCGTAAGTCCTCGAACGGGCATAAACAGTGCAACCAAACCGGTGTAGAGCAACCAATAGCCCACCTCGGAAACCACAAAATGCCAGCTGAGCGCCTTGGCCCACATCCGGTAGGCCAACAACAATGAAAACACACGGATGGCATCGCCGCCGATTTGCCAAGCATACAATTTGTTGACGGGCATATAATCCTCGGCAAAAACCAAAAGCGTTATCCACCGGCGTAGGAGATATACCAATACAAATCCGGCAAATATCCAAACATAAAAATGCCGTAGCATGTGCCGGATTTCGCCTATCCATTCGGCGTTATTGCCCAACCGTGTCAGACGGGGAAAGTAGTAAACCGAAAAGACCGGCGCTATGAAAACAAAGTAAAAAGCCGAAATTTTACGTATGGCGTCCCAATAGCCCGCAGTATAGGTTCCTTCGGGGCCGAATTGTGCAATGATAGCATTACGGATGTAGAGCGAAAAAAACGGACGCATCACGGCCACGGTGAGCGCCATGGCCAAATAGGGGAGAAGCCGTTTGATAAAACCGTCAAAACGTTCGTTACCGTTTTGCAAGGGGGCTACAAGCAAACGCCGGTCGTAGGGGCTAAGCACCGGCAACGAAAGCCCAAAACTTACAACAGGCGTCAGAACCACGGCCCACAGTGCGCCCTCCACATGCCAAAACATAACGGCCAAAAACATCAAAGCAAAGCCCGTAGCGTGAATCAACACGTTGATGATGCTCAGCCGCCTGTATTGTTCCAATCCGTTCAGAACGGCAGTGAGCAACATTTGGTAGGCATATACGGGCGAGAAAAGGGCCATAATACGCACCAGCGAAGCATAATGCCGTGTGCCGAACAAATAGTGCGAAACCTGCGGGGCCAAAAAGAATACGAAAAGGCCGAGCAAAACCGAAATGTAAAGAATCATTCGTCCCGAACGCAGCAAAAACGAACGCAGGCGGCCATCGCGCTTTCGATAGAGCGCCGTGTAGCGCGTAACTGCTTCGCTAATGCCCAGCGTGGCAAAGCCCTGCAAGCCCTGAATGGCGTTGAGAATTTGCGAAGTGAGTGCCGTTCCGGCCGGCCCGAGCCAAAGGGCAATGATTTTGTTGGTGCCAAAGGTGAACAGCAAGCGCATTAATCCGGCTCCCGTGTTGAACGAGATGACACGAAAAAGTTCGATGCGTTTCCAGTAATGGCGTAGTTTGTTCAAAACGCTAGGGTTTAAAGCCGTTTACCGCTTCGATAATCCTGTTTTGCTCGTCGGTGGACAAATAAGGATCAACGGACAAGCTCAGGATTTCCCGGTGAATACGCTCGGTTACTGGAAAATCACCAAGCAAAAATCCCGCCAAAGCCGCTTGGCGATGGGGTGGAACAGGGTAGTGAATCAGGGTTTGAATTCCGCTATGCTTCAATGATTGTTGTAGCGCATCGCGAAACGGACTCAGGACGACAAATTGGTGATACACGTGTGAGCCGTCGAAAACCGGCCGGGGAATTCGTACCTGCGGGTGGTGAATGTTTTCGGCATAGCGGCGTGCGATGCGGATACGCCGTGCGTTCAATTCATCCAAATCTTTCAGTTTTTCTTCCAAAAAGGCCGCTTGCAGGGCATCCAAACGGGCATTGAGGCCAGCGTAACGGCTGTTGTATTTTTCTTCCTGACCATAATTGCGTAAAATTTTTATCAAGCGGGCAATTTCGGTATCATTGGTGGTAACGGCGCCTCCGTCGCCCAGTGCGCCCAAGTTTTTGGTGGGATAAAAACTCCATGCGGCCGCATCGCCCAGGTTGCCGGCCTTTCCGGCAGAACTCCGGGCGCCGTGGGCCTGGGCCGCATCTTCGATAAGGAGAATGTTTCGCCGGCGGCAAATGTCCAGCACTTGCTCGTCCACAGCCAGCCGTCCGTAAAGGTGAACGGCAATTACCGTGCGGATGTCGTGGTGTTGTTCAATGGCGCGGGCGGGCAAATTGAGCGTTTGCGGGTCGGGTTCGGCGGCCACGGGAACCAGTCCGGCACGGACAACCGGCAGGATGGTGGCTATGTAGGTATTGGCCGGCACCAGTACACGGTCGCCCTTATGCAAGCGACCGGTGAGTTTGTAGGCCTCCAAAATCAAAAACAGCGCATCCGAACCGTTGGACACGCCTACGGCGTGGGAAGCGCCGGTGTAATCGGCCCATTTTTTTTCGAAACGCTCGACCAAATCGCCCAGAACAAAAGCCCTGCGTTCGACCAAATCGTCCAATCGGGCAAGGAAGCGTTCCTTGTAGGGGCGGTTCAAGCGGTTGAGGTCCAAAAACGGAATCATAGGCCGGGCGCTTCAAAGTTTTGAACGGCAAACTTCCAGCTATATTGTGCGTGCGGACAAGCTCCGAAGGATTGTTTCCAGTAGATAAGCGTATCATTCGGGCTGCTGTCGGGCAGCAGGGCGGTGCCCAAATCGATGAAACGGACTTGCGGATAGAACCGCTCGATAATGTGCCAGGTGAGTGCATCGATGGCGGGGCGAAGCGGAGTTTCGGTGCGGCCTGCCAGATATTGGAAGCGTAGCACATCCCGGTTTTTGTAGAGCACGGCCCCGGCCAGCAGTTCGTCGTTG
Organism: Flavobacteriales bacterium; assembly: GCA_027023475.1. Lineage (GTDB taxonomy): Bacteria > Bacteroidota > Bacteroidia > Flavobacteriales > Flavobacteriaceae > JAADED01. The sequence goes on along the minus strand of JALVVJ010000036.1, from coordinate 4,864 downwards.
CGGCGGGTGGTGAAAAGCAGGATTTGCCCGGGGAAACGCCGGCGTAGCAAAACCATTTCGTCCAAGGAATGCACGGGCTTGGCACCGTGTCGTTTTTCCAATGAATTTTGCAGCAAATCCCAAAAGCCCTGCCAATCGTCCGACGGGCCGGTTTGCAGGTTCATTTTGGCGGCTTTACGCAGCGAGCGACGCCGGTCGGCATTGCAAAGCCCGTCCTTGGGACGTGCCGTGTCGATAACCCAGAAATCTTTGGACGAAATCATTTGCCCGGAATGTTCGTAGGTGCGGCGAAGGGCTTCGGAGTGCCAGCGGTAATAAAAAACCGGTATTTCGTCCAAAAAAAGTCCGCGGATTTCCTTGCGGGCCAAAAAATCCAAGAGTTGTTTCCACAAATCACCGAGCACAGGCAGGCGTAAAGGCCGTCCGAGGATCAATCCGCCGTAGGTGAGTCCGCGGTGGGAATACAAAATGTCGCCTTCACGGTGGGCGGGCAGGAGTGCAACGGGTTCGTTGCCCGTGTAGATGATGAGCGAAAAATCGCGGAACCTGCCGGAATGGTAATCCATATAGTTGCGTTGGAGCAAAAAACTGCCGTTGATGCTACGCATCAAAGTACGGTCCCAAAGGGCCCTGTTGGCGGGTTGATATTTTTCGATGCGGAAATTCAATCGATGTGTTTTATTTCTTCTAACGGAACAATGACGGCTTTGGTATTCCGTTGCCTAAAAATATGGATTTTTCCGTTGCGAATATCTGCCAAAACCCATCCGGAATATTGATGACCGTTGCGGGTGATGATACGGTTTTTCGGTCCTTTGAAAGACCAAAAATCGAAATAGGTTTGCCGGATGGCCACCGGCCCTTGGGCCCAAAGCGCGAAATAATGCCGGATGATCCGGTGTGGCCAATCCAAGGGGTCGGTTTGGCGGCCCGTAAGTGTTTTAACCGATGTGGCATTTAGGCCGGCGGGGAAATCCGTTTGATTCACATTCAGGCCTATGCCCACCACCGCCAAGCGCACTGCGTTTTGTTCGATTCGTGTATTGACCAGCACGCCGGCGATTTTGCGTCCATCCACCAACACATCGTTGGGCCATTTGATGGTTGCCGGAATATTTTCGGCCTGTAAGCTCAAAGCCACAGCTGCCGCTGCCGCCTGGTTGAGCAGATAGGCGTCGTTGGTAGCCACAGCCGGACGGTGCACAAAGGAAAAAAGCGCATTTTGGCCCTCCCGGGCGTGCCATATTTTGTTTCCGCGGCCGTGACCACGGGTTTGCACGGCAGCCGCCAGGCCGTTGCCGTCGGGCAGGGTGGGGTAGGTTTCCAAAAGTTTGAGCAGTTCGTCCTGGGTGGACGAAATACGATGGAAATAGCAGAGCATAGCAGGGTTTGTAGGGACAAAAATAGGGAAATGGCGGGGAATGGGTTGTTTTTTAAGTTTTGTCGGGAGTGATTTTGTCCGAACAGGAGTTTACCGTGGAGGATGAAATACTGTAATGTTTGCGGGTGAGGATGAAAAGAATAATCCCGCGCCAGGGATGGGAGCGGTTATGAGCCGTAGGCGGTGCCGATGGTTTTCCGCCCGGCGGAGGCGACCGAAGGAAGCCCCACGCACGGGCGGGCGCGGGCAAGCGTAGGCGCAGCCCGCGCAAAAACCACGGCATCCGCCAAGGCGAATAGGAGCGGACAGCCCGACGGCTGCCGCGTGAGTGCGCAGTGGTGCGAACGAAGGTGAAGCAACACAGCTTGCACGAACGTGAGCAGCCGGGCGCCCGAAAAAATAAAACATAACCCGAAACGCCACCGGAAAAATGGGACGGAAAATGTATCTTTGCATAAAAAACACGGCAAGGATGGCAGATTTCAGTTATTCCGAAAAAAAAGATACGCGCTCGGGATTCGGCGATGCGCTGCTGGCATTGGGACGCGAGGATGAACGTATTGTGGCCCTTACGGCCGACGTGGCCGGCTCGGTCAAAATGACGGCCTTTGCACGGGAATTTCCCGAACGTTTTTTTGATGTGGGAATCCAGGAAGCCAATATGATGGGAATGGCCGCAGGTTTTACGCTGGAAGGTAAAATCCCTTTTGCTTCGACCTTTGCCGAATTTGCCACCGGCCGCGTCTATGACCAAATTCGCCAAGCCGTGGCCTATTCCGAAACCAACGTAAAAATTGCCGCATCGCACGCCGGACTCACCGTTGGTGAAGACGGGGCCACGCACCAGGCCTTGGAAGACATCGGTATGATGAAAATGCTGCCGGGGATGACTGTGATCAACACTTGTGATTACAACCAAACCTACAATGCCACCCTGGCCGTGGCACGACACCGGGGGCCCGTTTATTTGCGTTTCGGGCGGCCCAAAGTGCCCAATTTTACGCCCAAAGATATGCCGTTCGAAATAGGCAAGGGCTGGTTGATGCAAGAAGGCACCGACGTGAGCATCATCGCCACCGGACATTTGGTGTGGGAAGCCGTGCAAGCCGTGGAACGTTTGGCCGGCGAAGGTATCAGTGCCGAACTGATCAATATCCACACGATAAAGCCCTTGGATGATGAACTGATTTTGGCATCCGCCCGTAAGACCGGCGCCGTGGTAACGGCCGAGGAACACAGCATATTGGGCGGGCTGGGCGAAAGCGTGGCCCGCTTGCTAGCCCTGCACCATCCCGTTCCGCAGGAATTTGTTGCCGTCCAAGACCAATTCGGGCAGTCGGGCAAAGACTTTGAACTGATGAAACTTTACGGCCTGGATGCAGCGCATATTGTAGCGGCGGCGAAGAAGGCCATAGGACGCAAATAAAATCGACGTAAATCATTTCCTCATCACCAGCTCCAAATCCTGTAAAGGCACCGTGGCCGTAAAGCGGCCGTAGTTCAGAATGGCCTTATTGCCTTCGATGCGTTCGAGGGTGGCGTTGGCCGTGCTGCCTTTGAGGCGCACACGGTCGCCCGGTTTGGGCACGTAGGGCATACGGGCTATTTCTATCTTGGTCAGTTGGCGCCGGACGTCGTTGTTTTCCAAGAGTTTGCGGACTTCTTTCCGGGTTTTTTCCAATTGGTGCTTGGGCGTCTTTTCCGGTTTTTTGGCTTTTTGCTTCACAAATTCTTTTTCCCACCAGCGCCCTACGGTTTTGAGCAAGCTTTGGCGGTCGCCGGTGCGGGCGGCCCGGTCGAACAGTTCCAGGATTTTACGGCCGGCTTCGGTTTGGCGATGTTCCTGCTCGTAAAGTTGGCGGAATTGGTCCAGTTTTTTAAGCAGGCGGTAGTTTTGTTCTTCGAGTTCTTTTTGCCGTGCTTCCAGGGCTTTGGTTTGTTGTTGCAAGATTTCGGAGTTTTGGTGCAGATTTTTCTTTTCGGCTTGCAACTGGCTTAACGTCCGGTCGAAATGCACTTTGGCACGGTCCACTTTCTTTTTGGCCCGGTTGATGATGCTCCAAGGGATGCCCATACGGGCGGCCACTTCAAAGGTAAACGAACTGCCCGGTTGGCCGGTGATAAGCCGGTAGGTGGGTTCCATTTTTTTTAGGTCGAATTCCATATAGGCATTGATCACACCGTCCAATTGTTCGGCCCGTAGTTTCAGGTTGTTGTAGTGCGTGGTGATGATGCCGTAGGCGCCGCTTTTTTGGAATGCTTCGAGAAACACTTCGGCCAGGGCACCGCCCAACTCGGGGTCGGAGCCGGTGCCGAATTCGTCGATAAGAAACAACGTATGTTCATCGGCCAGCCGCAGGAAAAGCCGCATATTTTTGAGCCGGTAGCTGTATGTGGACAGTTCGTTTTCGATGGACTGGTGGTCGCCCACATCGCTTAAAATCTTACCGAAAAAAGGCATCCGGCTTTCGGGATGCACCGGCACGGGCCAGCCGGATTGGAGCATCAATTGGATAAGCCCGGCGGTTTTGAGCGCTATACTTTTCCCGCCGGCATTGGGGCCCGAAATGACCAGGATTCTTTGGCGAGGGTGCAGGTGAATGTCGTGAGGAACCACCGCTTCGCCTCCGGGCTTGTTTTTCAGAAGCAAGAGCGGATGATAGGCCTGACGCAGGTAGAGTTCGTTTTCGGTGGTCAATTGCGGCAAAACGGCACCTATTTCCTGCGAAAACCGGGCTTTGGCTTCGGCAAAGCCGGCTTCGATCAGAAAGCGTCCGTATGCGGCCAACACATCCAGGTGTTCACGGACAAAAGCCGCCAAATCTTTCAGGATACGGACGATTTCGGTTTTTTCGTCGGCAGCCAGGTTTTGCAGGCGTCGCGTATGCGGAGCGGTGCTTTCGGGTTCGATAAACACGATGTTTCCGTTGCGCGAAGTGCCCAAAACTTGTCCGGGCACTTGGCGGCGATACATGGCCCGGACGGCCAACACGGGCCGGTCGTCCAAATAACTTTCGCCGATTTCGTCCAGCAGGCCGGCCTTTTCGTATTTTTTTCGTGTGCGGGCAAAAACTTCGTCGCGTTGGCGGAATACTTCGTGCATTTGCCGCCGGATGTTAGCCAGGGTTTCGGAGGCATTGTCTTTTACCAATCCGTCGCGGTCGATTTTGCTGCGTATTTCCCTGGCAATGGCGGGACGAATGTCCAGCAGGGAGAAGGCATCGTTCCAATGGGGATAATCCTTGCCGAATTTTTTCAGGAAGCGTTTCCATTCCATCAGGGTTTCCACGGCGCCGGCCATGGCCAGGAATGTTTTGGGTTCGGGGAAATAGGCCTCCACGCGGAGTTTTTCGAGTTCCTCATCATAAGGTTCAAATTGTGCCGGCGGAAAAGCTTCGCCGCGTTGAAGGGCGCGGAGCATTTCGTCGGTCCGGTAAAGGTCTTCTTCCACACCGGCACGGTTGGTATGGGGCCGGGCGTTCA
>JALVVJ010000035.1 GCA_027023475.1 Flavobacteriales bacterium | reverse complement strand
TTTTATCGCTCCCGCCCGGCTACTCGGTGGAATTGTTGGAAAGCGGTTGCTGCGGCATGGCCGGCAGTTTCGGCTACGAGAAGGAGCATTACGACCTGAGCCGCCGGATAGGCGAATTGCAGCTTTTCCCGGCCTTGCGCCGGCTGGACGAAGGCACGGCCATTGCGGCCAACGGCATTAGTTGCCGCCACCAAATCGACGATATGCTACAACTTCACAGCGACCATCCGGCAGTATTGTTGGCCGAGGCCTTGGATTGAGAAAAAGATTTTGATGTTTTTCAGGGCGCCCCGCCGCTCACGTTCACGTAAGCCGCCGTCTTTCACCTTCGGCTCATCCGGCGGTACGTTCACGCGGCGCCGGCCGGGCTGTCCGCTCAAATGCGCAAGCGGCCCGCTCTTGCCCTGCAAACGTGGCGGGCGTGGCTCCCCACTGGTCGCCCCGCCGCCACGGCAGGCCTACGGCGTGCCGCCTCCGCATAACCGCTCCCATCCCTGGCGCGGGTTTTTATTCATTACCCAAATCGCCCCGATGCTTTGCTTCGGCTGATATAAAAATCAATCCAATTTATTGAAAATCAATTAAAAATTAAAAATTCATAATTAAAAATTAATTTAATCCTTTATCCGGTCGATACGCTTGCGCGGGTTATCTTCGAGGTTTTTATAATCCGAAAGGGTCATACCCGTTACCTGCTTAAATTGCCTGGATAGGTGCGAAACGCTGCTGTATTGCAAGTGGTAGGCGATTTCCGAAAAATTCATTTCACCGTAACCGATAAGTTCCTTAACTCGCTCGATTTTTTGCAGGATAATATATCGCTCGATGGTTATACCTTCGGTTTGGGAAAAAATTTTCGAAAGCGTCGAATAGTCCGTATGCAGATGTTTACTCAGGTTTTCCGAAACTTTTTCGCCCGTCGGGTTATGGTCGTAATGAATGCGCACAATAAGCAGGGCTTTGATGCGTTCGGTAATAACTTCGTTTTTGTCGCGTACCAGGGCAAATCCCAATCGATTGAGTTCTTGCTCCAAGCGTCGGAAATCGGGTGCCGTGTCGGCAATGACCGCCCGGCCCAAATCCACATCCAAAACCTCGATGTTCATCTTTTCCAAACTGTTGCGCACCGCCGCAATGCAACGGTCGCAAACCATGTTTTTGATATGCAGTACCTTGGTTTTCATGTTTTGAAACACTTCAAAGATAAATAATCATTTCTTAAACACCGGATTTGGCACCGGCTTTGCATGTCCAAACCGGAAAAATACCCTAATTTTACCTGCCCGAAAACTTGATTCGATGAAATACATTCCATTTTTCCTGTTATTACTGTGGATGGCTCCCGTGCATGCCCATCAAAACCCTTCCGACAGCTTACAACATCGCATTCGAACCGAAATGAATGCCTATTTCGACGCTGTGGAGGCCCGCGATTGGGATGCCGTTTTGGACCGGATGCCGCCCGCATTGTTCGACATCACGCCGCGCGACGAAATACTGAAAAGTTTCGATAACGCATCCAACCGCTTTACCGACTATCAAATACACCGGCCCACGTCGGTGCGTATTTTTCCGCAAACACAGCAAGGCGACACCGCCCGCTACGTGCTCATCGGTTACCAAAAAAACGCCACATGGATATTTCGTCCCAAAGACGGCGAACCGGCCGATGCCTTCAAACACCGGATGGATTATGTATTCTACCGGCTCCAAAAAACCTATGGAAAAGGCCACGTAACCCAAGGCAGCCGTCCCGGTATTTTCCATTTGCGCATTCCGTCCTACATGGTGGCCATTGTGCGTAAAACCGACGGGCGCATTTTCTTTGTGGATTATCCCACGGACATGCGGCGCCAAGTGATGCTCCAAAACATCCTTCCTCAACCGGTCGTGCTTGCCTTTAATAATTTGGTTTTCGCACATAAATCCTAGCCATTCCCCAAGCCCATGGGCGAAAAAAAGAAATTGGTTTGCTACCATTGCGGACTGGAAATGCACGAAAGCGAAGCCGTTTGGTTCGACGGCAAGCCCTTTTGCTGCAACGGTTGTAAAACGGTTTACGAAATTCTCAACCGCCACGATCTTTCGCAATACTACACCATCAACGAAACGCCCGGTGTGCGCATGGAAGAAATTACACCACCGGGCGATGATAAATACGCCTATCTGGACAAGCCCGAAATTCGCAACAAACTCCTGGAATTCGACGACGGCCAAACGCAGGTGGTCAATTTTTATATCCCTGCCATTCATTGCAGTTCCTGTATTTGGGTGTTGGAACATTTGGAAAAGCTCAATCCGGGTGTGTTGCGGTCCGAAGTAAATTTTCCGGCCAAAACCGCCCGCATCACCTACGATGCCACGCGCATCAGCTTGCGGCAATTGGTGGAATTGCTGGCGTCCATTGCCTACGAGCCCTTGATCAGTTTGGACAGCATCGAGGAAAAAAAGAAAAAATCACGCAACCGGCTCATTACCCAAATCGGCGTGGCGGGTTTTGCCTTTGGCAACATTATGATCTACACCTTGCCCGAATACATCGGCTCGGGTGAATATTGGTTGCAACGCTTTGCGCCCTTGTTCCGCTGGGTTTCCTTGGGATTGTCGGTGCCGGTGGTATTGTATTCTGCCCGCGATTATTTCGATTCGGCCATCAAAAGCTTGCGCAAGGGCATTGCCAACACCGACATTTTAATCGCCCTGGGCATTACGGTGCTTTTTTTGCGTAGTGCCTACGAGGTGATTAGCGGAACCGGCCAGGGTTATTTCGACAGCTTGACCGGATTGGTGTTTTTCCTGCTCATCGGAAAATATTTTCAACGCATCACCTACGATTATTTGTCATTTGAGCGCGACTACAAATCCTATTTTCCCATTGCTGCTGTCAAGGTGCTTCCCGGCGGCACCGAAGAAATTATCGAAATCAAAGACATCCGTCCCGGCGACCGCCTGCTGATACGAAACGACGAAATTATTCCCGTGGACGGCGTGGTGATGAAAAACACTGCCCTGGTGGATTACAGTTTCGTAACGGGCGAATCGGTGCCGGTGGAAAAAGCCGTAGGCGAAAAAGTATTGGCCGGAGGCAAACAAACCGGCAATTGGATCGAAATCGAAGCCGTGGCCGATGTGGACAACAGTTACCTGACCCGGCTATGGTCGCGCGAAATTTTCAAGCATCCCGAACATCGGCACCTGAAAAACATCACCGACCGCGTTAGCCGTTGGTTTACGCTCATTGTGCTGGGTATTGCCACGGCGGCCGGACTGTTTTGGTGGTGGAAGGCCGGTGCGGGAACGGCCGTTTGGATTGTGTCGGCGGTGCTGATTGTGGCTTGTCCGTGTGCCCTATCGTTGGCCGGGCCCTTTGCCTTCGGCAATATATTGCGCAAGTTCGGTTTGCACGGACTTTATTTAAAAAACGATACGGTGGTCGAAGATATGGCCGCCATTGATAGCTTGGTGTTCGACAAAACCGGCACACTGACCCGTCAGGAAAAATTCCGCGTGCACTACGAAGGCGCGCCGCTTACCGGAACCGAGCGGCAAATCATCAAGAGCATGGCCAAAATGTCGAACCATCCGCTCAGCCGGTTGATATACCGTTATTTGCAGGGCGAAGCCATAACAGAACTTGACCATGTGCAGGAAATTACCGGCAAGGGCATCCTGGCTCTCAAAGACGGTCTGACCTTCAAACTGGGTGCCGCCGCGTGGACGGGCGCCAAGGGGCCCGGCGGACAAACATCGGTTTGGTTCCATAACGGCCGTGAGGTCAAGGGTGTTTTTCGTTTCGAGGGCGATTATCGCGAAGGGCTTCCGGCGCTTTTCGAGCGACTTCGCCGTGCCGGTTACGGGTTGTATATCCTTTCGGGCGACAACGATGCCGAACGTCCGGTTTTGGAACGGCTGCTGCCCGAAGGCACGCAAATGCGTTTCAACCAGTCGGTGCACGATAAAACCGATTTTGTGGCCGGTTTGCAAGCCGAAGGACACCGCGTGATGATGCTGGGCGACGGACTCAACGATGCAGGTGGCTTACGCCAAAGCGATGTGGGCATTGCCGTGGCCGAAGACACCAACGTGTTCACTCCTTCGTCCGACGGCATTCTCAGTGCCGCACGCCTGCCGCATTTGGACCGGTTTTTACGCATTTCGCGCCAAACGCGCCGGGTGATTTATTCGGCCTTTGTGATTGCGTTTTTCTACAATGTGATTGGTTTGGGCATAGCCACGGCCAACCTGCTCACGCCCGTGATTGCCGCCATTTTGATGCCCGTCAGTTCCATTTCGGTGGTGGTTTACGTAACGCTTTGGACCAATTGGCTGAGCCGTCGTTTGGGTTGAGGGTGTCCGCCGCATACCGTAAGGCGTGAGAGACACGCCCAGAAAGTCCGTAAATCAATCCCTCTGCCGGCACCGTTGCTGTAAATTTTTCCACTAACTTTGTGGAAAAACCCGTTGGATATGGACAAAATCATCGTGTGGCACAATCCGCGTTGCCGTAAAAGCCGCGAAGGCCTTGCCGCCGCGCAACAATTGGCCCAACGCCTGGATGCTACGGTCGAAATTCGCCGTTATCTGGACAATCCACCGAGTGTGGATGAGTTGAAAAAAGTGCTGAAAACAGCCGGTTTAAGTCCTTGGGACATACTGCGTAAGCAGGAAAAAATCTGGAAGGAACAGTTCAAAGGCAAAGATATGTCCGATGACGAACTTATTGAGGTGATGACCCAAAATCCCAAACTCATCGAGCGGCCCGTTGTGATCTACAAGGATAAAGCCGTCCTGGGACGGCCCGCCGAAAATGTTAACAAGTTGGCATAAAACCCTATGGCAGTTACCGGAAAACTTTTGCATTGGGCGTTGGGTCACATACCCCGGCCGTGGTTGATACGGTTGAGTATGCAAACCCACCGGATTTGGGAACCTCTTTTCCGCGGGCAGGGCTTTACGGACCCCATAAACGGACGTCAATACCGTAGGTTTCTGCCCTACGGATACGGTAAACTCCGCCCCAATGCGCTTTCGCCCGGTACATTGAGTTTGGAACGTCACCGCGCCCTGTGGCTTTATATTCAGCGTTTTACGGACTGGTGGAAGTCGCCCAAAGATGTGCTTCATATTGCGCCGGAACAAATTTTCCATAAGTTGTTTCGTAAAAATCCGCAGTGGAAAATCACTTCGTTGGATTTGCACAGCCCCCTGGCTGATATCCGTGCCGATATTACGCGTATGCCATTGGAAGACGAAAGTTTTGACCTGATTTTTTGCAACCACGTGCTGGAACACATTCCTGATGACCGCAAGGCGATGGACGAACTTTTCCGCGTGTTGCGTCCCGGCGGGTCGGTCGTGTTGCAAATTCCCTTGGACATTGACAGGGAAAAAACCTTTGAAGCCCCCGGCATAACCGATCCCAAGCAACGTGCCGAACTTTTCGGACAATATGACCACGTGCGCGTTTACGGTATGGATTTTTTCGACCGCCTGGAAAAGATCGGTTTCCGAACCCAAAAAGTTTATGTGCGCGATCGGTTTTCCGCTGACGAAATCCTGAAATACGGCTTAGATGCCGGTGAAATCATCCCCGTGGCACACAAACCCCGAACAAAATGATACATTTGCCCCCCGAATGGGAAAAATATATCGAATCCGTTAATTTACCCCTTAGTCCCCTGCTGGACGAACTGGAACGGGAAACCCATTGGCGTACTCCTTATCCTCAAATGATCAGCGGAAAAATTCAGGCGGCCTTGCTGCATTTCCTTATACGCATAACAGGTGCGCAGCGTGTATTGGAAGTGGGTACTTTTACCGGTTATGCCACCCTTGCTATGGCACAGGCCCTGCCGGAGGACGGGCAGATCATTACCCTGGAACACAACGAGGAAACCCTGGCAATTGCCCAGCGGTATTTTGACCTTAGCGGATTGGCCGGAAAAATCCATATCCGTCAAGGCGATGCGCTGGAAATCCTTCAAGGACTAGACGGCGCTTTTGATTTTGTTTTTCTGGATGCCGATAAGGAACGCTATCCGCAATATTTCCCTGTCATCAAACAACGCTTGGCTCCGGGCGGCCTATGGGTTACCGACAACGTGCTGTGGTCGGGTAAGGTAATCACCCCCACCGACCCGCAATCCCACGGCATTGCCCGGTTTAACCGTATGGCTGCCGGGGATAAGGAACTGGAACAGGTTATCCTGCCCGTCCGCGACGGATTGATGTTGTTGAGGAAGAGGTGAATTTAAAAGCGAAGATTTTTTAATTATGAATTAATAATTCTGAATTATGAATAGATTTTCAGTATGTTACTTGAATGTTATCATGCGCTTGATGCGGATTCCGGAAGGTAATATACTGTTTGGATAAATTGATGATTTTTCCAGCTGCCCGCCTTCGCAGGAATGACCTCCCTTTTTTTAATGTTTACGGTAGTGGGTCGCGGATTGCTGCGCGAAATATGCGCCAGGGATGGGAGCGGTTATGCGGTGGATTGGCATCGCTTCAAGCATAAAATTCTCACACCAAGTTTTTTTTCTTTTTGCCGATAACGGCATTGACCATCCTTGCCATAGCTACGGCTATACCTTCGGGATTGCCGCCTTTGTTCTCGAAAAAAAATTCAATTTTTCTACCATTTTACGCTTGCTGCAACGCCGTGAACGCGTTGCGGTCCGAACTTCCGTGAAGCAACGCAACATGCGTGAACGAGTGCGGGAAGGCGCCCTGAAAATCAAAAAATAAAGACACTTGTCCTTGTGTGTGTGCGGGGGAAAAACTATCTTGGGACAAAAAATATAACGTCATGGAAAACAATAAATCGGGCTTCGACACCCGGGCCGTTCATGCGGGTGATTTCAAAGACCAATTCGGGGCCGTGGTTACGCCTATTTACCAAACGTCCACCTTCGAATTTCGCAATGCCGAACACGGAGCACGCCTGTTTGCCGGCGAAGAAGAAGGATTTATTTATACGCGCATCGGCAATCCCACCATCCGGTCGCTGGAAAAGAAATTGGCCGCCTTGGAAAACGGTACCGATGCCATCGCTTTTGCTTCGGGTATGGGCGCCGTGTCGGCCTTGTTTGCCACCTTTTTGGCCCAAGGCGACCACATCATCAGCACGGCGGCCGTTTACGGGCCTTCGCGGGGTATTTTGGAAGCCTATTTTTCGCGTTTCGGCGTGGCGGCTACCTTTATCGACACTTCGGATCCCTTTGCCGTGGAGCGCGCCATTGCCAACAACACCAAACTGATTTATATTGAAACGCCCACCAATCCCACCATCACACTCACCGACATTGAGCAAGTGGCGGCCATTGCGCATCAATACGGTATTCCGGTGGCGGTGGACAACACTTTTTCCAGTCCGGTGCTACAAAATCCTTTGGATTTGGGTGCCGATATCGTCTTGCATTCCTTGACCAAATTCATCAACGGCCATGCCGACGTAGTGGGCGGTGCATTGATTGTCAAGGACGATGAAACCTACAAGCATTTGCACAAAACCATGGCCTATTTCGGCGCCAATATGGACCCGCATCAGGCCTACCTGGTGTATCGCGGCGCCAAAACCTTGTCGTTGCGGGTGTTGAAGGCGCAGGAAAACGCCATCACCATCGCCCGTTGGTTGGAGGAGCATCCCAAAGTGGAATGGGTGCGCTATCCGGGTCTCGAATCGCATCCGCAGTATGAATTGGCACGTCGGCAGATGCGTGGCCCGGGATCCATGATGAGCTTTGGCGTCAAAGGCGGCTTGCAAGCCGGAAAAAAATTGATGGACAGCGTACAATTGGCCAAGCTCGCCGTATCCTTGGGCGGTGTGGAAACCTTGATACAACACCCTGCGTCCATGACCCATGCCGGATTGACGCCCGAAGCCCGGGCGCAGGCCGGCATCACCGACGAGCTCATCCGTTTTTCGGTGGGCATCGAAGATGTGGAAGATATTTTGGCCGATTTGAAACAAGCATTGGAAAAAATTTAATTTTACCTGTCAATTCAATAAAAAACGATGAAAAAACACAATTTTTACGCAGGGCCCAGTATTTTGCCCGATGATGTTTACCGACAAGCCAAGGCCGCCATCGATGATTTTGCCGGAACGGGCGTTTCGGTGCTTTCGGTATCGCACCGGAGCAAGGAATATGTCGAAGTGATGGAAAAGGCCCGTTCGCTAGCCAAGGAATTGATGGGCTTGGACGATGATTTCGAAGTTTTATACTTGCAAGGCGGCGCCAGCATGCAATTCCTGCAAATACCCTACAACCTGATGCGCACTAAGGCGGCCTATTTGGACACGGGTACCTGGGCGAGCAAAGCTATTAAAGAAACGCGCTACTTTGGCCAAACGGCCGTGGTAGCATCGTCGGCCGACCGCCAATACCGCTACATTCCCAAAGATTACGACATTCCGGCCGATGCGGATTATTTTCACATCACCACCAACAATACCATTTACGGCACGCAGATGCACCGCATTCCCGAAAGTCCCGTTCCCATTGTAGCGGACATGAGTTCCGATATTTTCAGCCGCCGGATGGATTTTAACCGTTTCGGCCTGATTTATGCCGGTGCGCAAAAAAATATGGGGCCTGCCGGTGCCACCTTGGTGGCCGTGCGCAAATCATTGTTGGGCAAAACGGGCCGCGAAATTCCTACGATGATGGATTACCGCACCCACATTGCCAAAGGTAGCATGTTCAACACGCCGCCGGCCTTTTCGGTGTTTGTGGTCATGCTTACGCTGGAATGGGTTAAGCGTCAGGGCGGCATTGCGGCTATGGAACAGCGCAACGAAGCCAAGGCCAAACTGCTGTATGACGAACTGGATCGCAATCCGCTGTTCATACCCTTGGTGGACAAGGAAGATCGCAGCCGTATGAACGTTACCTTTGTGCTATCGGACGAAGGCCTGCAAGAACGTTTCGACCGCATGTGGCAAGATGCGGGTATTGTGGGGCTCAAAGGCCACCGCAGTGTGGGCGGTTACCGGGCTTCGCTCTACAATGCGTTGCCCATCGAAAGCGTGCAAGTGCTGGTGGATGTGATGAGGGAGTTGGAGCGAAGGGGGTGATTATGATATTATTTCGATTGGAAGCTCCGCTTTGGCGGGGCTTTTTTTGTAGCAAATATTTTTTTATCTTTGTTGTGTAAACTTGTATAAGGTTGTTTAAGGATATGGAAAAATATTTATCCATTAGTCAAGCGGCTGAGATTTTAGGTGTAAGTCCGGAAACACTTCGCCGGTGGGATAAAAACGGGAAATTTCGTTCCTTGCGTCATCCGATAAATAATTACAGGGTGTATTCCAAAGAACAAGTAAAGCGTTTTTTGAATGAATTTCAATTGGAAATTCCTTATCCTCAGGAAGCATCCCATAAAACGCTACCTCAACCCTTTTTTCAAACCGAGTATGGGAAACTATATCATTACGATGCCATCAAGTTTTTAAAACTATTGGAAAGCAATTCTATTGATTTGATATTTGCAGACCCTCCATATAATATTAAAAAAGCCGAATGGGACAGTTTTTCCAGTCAAAAAGAATATGTGGAATGGAGTATGGAGTGGATAAAGGAGGCGCATAGGGTTTTGAAAAGAACCGGTTCATTGTATGTTTGCGGATTTTCGGAGATTCTCGCAGATATAAAGTGGGCGGCAACACCCTTGTTCAAAGGTAGCAAATGGCTTGTTTGGTATTACCGGAACAAAGCCAATTTAGGTAACGACTGGGGGCGTTCGCACGAGAGTATAATCCACTTCCGCAAATCAAAGGATTTTATTTTTAATATCGATGAGGTTAGAATCCCATACAATAAGCATACATTAAAGTATCCCAAAAGGTCCCAAGCGCAAACCTCCCAATATGCCAATGGAAAGAAAAAAGATTATGTGTGGGAACCAAATCCGCTTGGCGCCAAACCCAAAGATGTATTGGAAATTCCTACGCTTTCTAATGGCTCGTGGGAAAAGAAATATCCTCATATTACTCAAAAGCCCGTAGAATTATTAAGACGAATTATTTTGGCATCATCCAATCCCGATAGTATTATACTCGACCCTTTTGGTGGTTCGGGAACAACTTACGCAGTTGCCGAAGCATACGGAAGGAAATGGTTGGGAACCGAACGGGAATTGGATTACTGCAACATAATAAAAGCCAGATTATCGGATAGGGAGCATATTTCGAGAATTGCTCTTGGAAAAGATGAGATAAGTGCCATTAAACGCAGGGTAAAACTACGTGGTTAATAATTTTTCCAAGTCATTTGTAATAAGTTCGGAAAATCGTTTCATATAATTTGAATATGGCGCTTTGCCGGCATTCGGTGGTGGATCCAAATAATAAATTCCGTCCAAATGGGTTAGAAAAGTGGAATACACCATAAACAAGCCGGATACAAGAGTAAAGCTAATGTTGTTTGATGATTTTCGTTGAACATCATTCAAGAAGATACCAATAAATTTTTGAGGATGATTCAAGAATCGTTCAATCAATATTTTGTCAATAAAAATTTTTCCCATTCTGTCCTTTGAAGTGGTTTTTACTGATACGACGATTTCATTTTCGTCGAGAAATGTGGAAGTGGATTTGACCGATTTATATGGCGATAGTATTAAATCCGTTTCACATTTATATGTTTTGGTTCCTTCATCCGTTTGATATGGAATCTGCAAAACAATATGTTTGTTGGCCACACCGATTTCGGTAAAAATGACTTTGATTAATTCCTCAAATCTATTTCCTACGTGTTTCCTTGCACTGTTAGGATTGACCAGCAAGTCCAGACCTGCACCGATTGCTTGTTGGATAGTGTAAAGCGTGCGGTCAATAATATTCTTTTGTTCGGTATTGATTTTATTACCGTTTTTTATTTGAAGAAATATGTTTTGTAGTTGTTTTAAGTTTGATTCAAAATCATCAACATTACCAATGAAAAGTTTTTGATTTATCGGACGGATGAATTTCTTTGTTCCCGCAATATCACTGGTGTAAATGATGTAATCATTTTTTTGGAATGAGTCGCTTAAAACATTGGGTAGGTATTGTAGGATACGAGTTGTTAACTGTCCGAATTCAATCAAATTAGTTTTTGTAGTTTGTAAATCTTTGTCCAGTGGTTTCATGTTGTTATAAGGTGATTATTTTATGTTCAATCCAAGTTTATTATATACAACAGAAGAATTACTCCTCCCTTACCGTATCTTTTTTACGTTGGTTTTTGACCAAATTGTCCAAATGCAACCTGCCCACATAGACCAAAACGCTGTCGGTGGAGCGCATCAAGGGTTTTTGCCAGCGGGAACCTTGGGCATAGTCTTCGGGGAATACGGGAAAACGTTGCTGCACACTGTCGATTAATTTGAATAGCAGGCCCAAAATGAGCAGATATTTAACGGCCGACAAAGCGGCGCCGCTCAGCCGGTTGGCCCAACCCAGTCCGGCGGCTTTAAGCAGTTTGTCCAGCAGGCGGGATATGAGGGCCACAATGATCAATGTGCCCAAAAAGACCGTCAGATAAGCCGTCCATCGCAGTCCGCCGGGGCCTATGTTCAAGTGCTGTCCCAGCCAGGGAATCAACTGTTCCGAAAAACGGGCAGCCAAAAACACTGCCGCCAACAGACCGGCAAACGAAAGCAACATGTGAACCAGTCCTTTACGGAATCCCAAATAAAGTCCGTAAGCCAAAGCCGATAGAATAATAAGGTCGAGAATGTGCATAACGGTTTGGAAATATGGCGGAATCTTCCTTACATTTGTTTCCAAATTTACGGAAATTATGAAAAAACTCCTTTTTATCGTAGCAGGAATACTATTGTTGTCATCATGCCATTTGTTTCATGGGCATAAGGTCGACGGAAAAACCGGTGCCACCAAATTGGTCAATACGGTGATTTATAAGCAAGAGCGCAAGCATTTCAAATCGGTCAAGCAATTGACTTTCGGCGGCGATAATGCGGAGGCCTATTGGAGTTTTGATGATAAAAAACTTGTTTTCCAGGCCCGTAATCCGCGATGGAATGTGCCTTGTGATCAAATCTTTGTGATGGAGGCCGATAAACCCTTGGACAGCGTTCACATGCCCAAAATGGTCAGCACCGGCAAGGGCCGAACCACATGTAGCTATTTCCTGCCGGGCGACACCTTGATTTTATACGCGTCCACCCACGAAGGCGATGCCGCTTGTCCGCCCGAACCCGAGAAAAGCAAGGATACTTACGTTTGGCCCATTTATCCTACCTACGATATTTACGTAGCCGACCTGAACGGAAATATTATCAAAAAACTGACCGACGAACCCGGCTACGATGCCGAGGCCACTGTGTCGCCCCAAGGCGATAAAATCGTTTTCACGTCCGACCGCAGCGGCGATTTGGAGCTCTATGTGATGGACATCGACGGTTCCAATGTGCGCCAACTCACCCACG
This sequence comes from Flavobacteriales bacterium, assembly GCA_027023475.1. GTDB lineage: Bacteria > Bacteroidota > Bacteroidia > Flavobacteriales > Flavobacteriaceae > JAADED01. The sequence goes on along the minus strand of JALVVJ010000035.1, from coordinate 3,950 downwards.
ATTTGGGCTACGACGGAGGGGCCTTTTTCTCCCCCGACGGCAAGCAAATCGTTTTTCGCGCTTCGCGGCCCAAAACACCCGAGGAAATCAAAAAATACAAGGATTTGTTGGACAGGCACTTGGTAGAACCTTCTCACATGGAAATTTTCGTTATCAACACCGACGGAACAGGACTGCGTCAAGTAACCCACTTGGGCGGAGCCAATTGGGCACCCTTTTTTCACCCTTCGGGCAAAAAGATTATTTTTTCGTCCAACCACAAAACCGGCACCATTCCGTTTAACCTTTATATGATTAATGTGGACGGAACCGGTTTGGAACAAATCACCTACGACGGCGTTTTCGATGCTTTTCCCATGTTCTCCTACGACGGCAAAAAATTGGTGTTCGGTTCCAACCGAAACAACAACGGCACGCACGATACCAATCTTTTTATTGCCGAGTGGAAAGATTAACCGGAACGGATTTCCGGGTACGGTTAAACCTGAAATCAATAATTGGGCGCATCTTTGGCAATAAGCACATCGTGCGGATGACTTTCGCTCAGTCCGGCCGGTGAGATACGGACAAAACGGGCCTTGTGGCGTAAGGAATCAATATCGGGTGTTCCGCAGTAGCCCATGCCCGACCGCAAGCCGCCGGCCAGTTGAAACAACACGTTGCGTACGCTTCCTTTGTAGTCCACAATGGCTTCGATGCCTTCGGGGACCAGTTTTCCCGGCTTATTATCCGATTGGAAGTAACGGTCTTTGCTTCCGCGTTGCATGGCCGCCAAGGAACCCATACCCACGTAGGATTTGAATTTTTTCTCATCTCTGACGATAAGCGTTCCGGGTGCTTCGTCGGTGCCGGCCAACAGGCGTCCAAGCATCACCGCATGGGCGCCGGCCGCCAGGGCTTTGGTGATGTCGCCCGAGTATTTGATGCCGCCGTCGGCAATGATTCCCGTGCCGGTACCTTCCAAGGCCGCAAATACATCATTGACTGCCGTTATTTGTGGAACACCCACGCCGGCCACCACACGAGTGGTGCAGATGGCCCCGGGTCCCACGCCCACTTTGACCGCATTAGCGCCGGCTTCCTTCAAGGCCAAAGCGCCTTCGGCGGTTACAATGTTACCGGCAATGATGTCGATATCAGGAAACCGGTCTTTGACGGCACGCACACTATCCAGAATGGCTTGCGCATGGCCGTGGGCCGAATCCACCACCAACACATCCACGCCCGCTTCCGCCAAAAGCGCGGCACGTTCCAGCCCTTCCTTTCCCGCACCGGTGGCGGCGGCTACCAATAATCTTCCTTGGATGTCGGTGACGGCTTGCGGATATTGTGAAGTGTCGAACCGGAAATTTTTGACCTTTTGCACATGACGGGACTGTTCGTCAGGCGAGAGGTTTTTATGAATCACGCCCAAGCCGCCGGCCAAGGCCAGGGCAATGGCCATGTGCGCTTCGGTTACCGTGTCCATAGCGGCCGACAAAATGGGTAAGTTGAGCCGGATACGCGGACTAAGTTGAACGGATAGATCTGTTTCGGACGGTAATACGGCCGAGTGGGCCGGAACGAGCAAAACATCGTCGAAGGTAAGGGCTTCTTTGAGCAATTTTCCGTGGAGATTATGTGTCATTTATTGTCGGTTTTATTATTCCCATTCGATCGTGGCGGGCGGTTTGGACGTGATGTCGTAGAGCACACGGTTGATACCGCTCACCCGGTTGATGATTTCGGTGGATATTTCATCCAAAAAAGCATAGGGCAAATGTGATGCGCGGGCCGTCATAAAATCCGTGGTTTCCACGGCACGAATGACCAAAGTGTGGCCGTAGGTGCGTTCGTCGCCCATCACGCCCACCGATTTTACCGGAAGCAACACGGCAAAGGCCTGGCTAATGCGGTCGTAGAGTCCGTGCCGGTGCAGTGCATCCAAAAGGATGGCGTCGGCATCTTGGAGCAGACGGACTTTTTCGGGCGTTACCTCGCCCGGAATACGCACGGCCAAACCCGGCCCGGGAAACGGATGCCGCATAATCAGCTTATGTGGAATGCCCAATTCCAGCCCGATCCGGCGCACTTCGTCCTTGAACAATTCGCGCAAAGGTTCCAGGAGTTCCAATTGCATTTTTTCGGGCAATCCGCCCACATTGTGATGCGATTTGATGGTGGCCGAAGGCCCGCCTGACGGCCGGGATTCTATCACATCGGGATAAATGGTTCCCTGGGCCAAAAAGGCCACCCCGGGAATGCGGGATGCTTCCCGGGAAAACACTTCCACAAATTCGCGTCCGATGATTTTTCGTTTTTGTTCGGGATCCGCTATGCCGCGAAGGGCCGACAGAAACCGGTCGCGGGCATCCACGCTGCGCAGGTTCATCCGGAAATGGCGTCCGAAAGTTTCGGGCACTTGCCGGGCTTCGTCTTTGCGTAGCAAACCGGTGTCCACAAATATGGCCGTCAGCCGGTCGCCGATGGCTTTGTGGATAAGTACGGCTGCCACCGACGAATCCACACCGCCCGACAAGCCCAACACCACGCGCCGGTTGCCCACGCGCCGGCGTATTTCACGGATTTGGCGTTCGATGATATTGCCGGCGGTCCAACCGGTGGCGGCACGGCTAATGTTCAGGACAAAGTTTTGCAGAATCCGTGTGCCGTATTCGGTATGGCTTACTTCGGGATGAAATTGCAGGGCGTAAATCCGGCGCCGGTCGTCGTAAAATCCGGCCAGCACATTACCGGTTTTTCCCAAGGGCCTAAAACCCGGTGGCACGTCTTTGACCTGGTCGAAATGGCTCATCCAAACACGGAAACTTTGCGGCGTTCCTTCCAGCAGGGCATTTTCGCCCGAGCGATGAAAACGGGCCGGTCCGTATTCGCCCACCTGTCCGCGTTCCACTTTTCCGCCTAGCAGCTGCGCCAGCAATTGCATACCGTAGCAAATGCCCAGGATAGGGATGTCTGCTTGCAAAATGCGCGGGTCGGGTAGGGCGGCATCCGGTGCCAGCACCGACGAAGGTCCGCCGGTGAGGATAATTCCCGCGGGTTTACGTTCAAGGATTTGTTCGTAGGGCGTGTTGTAGGGCAGTATTTCGGAAAAAACGCCCGCTTCGCGAACGCGACGGGCAATCAGCCGATTGTATTGTGAGCCGAAATCGAGGATAACGATTCCGCCCGGATGTGATGAATGTGTTGCCATTTGCAAAGATAAATGTATCGGCAATAGGATGCAAGCGGTGGATTTTTTGTTTTGGGCGCCCCGGCGCCCGGTTTCGGGGCCCCGCCGGCGGGCGAACGCCCGCGGCGGCCGGCCGGAAGTAAGTTCTTGTGGATAAAACGACATTCGTCCCGTTCCGGCCGGCCGCCCGGCGCCTATGGCGCCGCGGCGGGGCATCGTCCGTTGCTTCAAGCGGCGGAGCGCTTTCGCACCGGCCGGCCCGAAATCCGTCGCCGTCGGGCTGTCCGCTTAAATGCGGCTTGGGCAGTACCGTGGTTTTGCGCGGGCTGCGCCTACGCTTGCCCGTGCCCGCCCGTGCGTGGGCTTCCCGCTGTCAGCCTCCGCCGGGCGGAAAACCATCGGCATCCCCTGCGCCGCATAACCGCTCCCATCCCTGGCGCTTGGGCTCGGGCGGCAAGCCGCCCTCGAATGATGAACACCGATCATTTGAACGGCGATTTGAGAATTGCATTCTCCTACTGTAAACATTGAAGGCGAAACCGCCTTGCGGGTTCGCCGCCTCCCGAGGAGACCGAAGGGCTCCGAGGGTCGCGAAGGGAGACAAGGCGCGGATTGTGCATTGGCCGCTTAAAAGCCGAAGACTCCCTGAGCCGGCAAGGAGACCCGAAGGGGCTCCGCCGCCTGCGAAGGCAGACCGCAGGGCTGCCGGAGCCACCGAGGAAACCGAAGGGTTCCGAGGCCGCGGAACAAGACAAAGGGCGCCGGCAGCCCTGCGGTC
>JALVVJ010000034.1 GCA_027023475.1 Flavobacteriales bacterium | reverse complement strand
AACAGGAATGGGCCATGCAGGCCGACAGTTTGCCCAAAAAAGACCTGCTGAGCTTCCGCGAAAAAGGCCGTAAGAACGCCAAGAAAAATTTCGACCAACTCTTTGAAAACCTCCACGAATTGGAACGCGCCGACTACTTGGCCGTTTACCTGAACACCATTGCGCGGATGTATGACCCGCATACCAACTATTTCAAACCTGCCGACCGCGAACGTTTCGATATGGATATGTCCGGTTCGTTCGAAGGCATCGGCGCACGGCTTCAAAAGGAAGGCGCCTACACCAAAATAGTGGAACTCATTCCCGGCGGGCCCGCATGGCGTGGCGGTAAACTTGAAGTGGGCGACATCATCCTCAAAGTGCGCCAAGAAGAAGAAAAGGAACCCGTGGATGCCGTAGGACTCCGACTTGACAAATTGGTCAAACTCATCAAAGGGCCCAAAGGCACCACCGTTTATCTGACGGTGAAAAAACTCAACGGCAATATCGAAGTCATTCCCATTGTGCGCGATAAGGTGATACTCGAAGAAACCTTTGCCAAGTCGTTGCTCATTAAGCACAACGGAAAAACCTACGGCTACATTCTCTTGCCCAAATTCTACCACAATTTCGACGACAAAAACGACCGTAATTCCGCTTCGGATATGCGCAAGGAACTCAAAAAGTTATTGGAAAACGGTGCACAAGGCGTCATCATCGATTTACGAAACAATGGAGGCGGCTCCCTGGCCGATGTAATCGAAATTGCCGGCGACTTTATCGACCGCGGGCCCGTGGTGCAAGTGGAAAACCAAGACCACCAACGCCGAACCTACAAAGACCCCAACGGCGGCATCCTTTGGGACAAGCCGGTGGTGGTAATGGTGAACGAACTTTCGGCTTCGGCCTCCGAAATATTGGCCGCCGCTTTACAGGATTACCGCCGGGCCATTGTTATCGGAGGCGATCATACCTACGGCAAAGGCACCGTGCAGCGCTTTGTGGATCTTACGCGTATTGCGGGCGTAAAAAGTATGGGTAACCTGGGTTCGCTCAAATGGACCACCCAAAAATTCTACCGCATCACCGGTAAATCCACCCAACGCCGCGGTGTGGTGCCCGACATAAAATTGCCCGACCGTTACCGCTACCTCAAAATCAGCGAAAAAGACGAAAAACACGCCTTGCCTTATTCCACCATTCCCTCGGCGGAATTTAAGCCATGGGACGGCTATGTCAACCTGGACCAAACCATAAGCGTGCTTCAACAGGCCGCCGACACCATGCGTATTTTCAAAAATTTGGACAGCTTGGCCCGTTGGTTTGCCCGCAACAGCGAACGTAAAACCTATCCGCTAAACAAAGATGCGTTCCAGGCCCTGATGAAACGCAACAAACAAATTGCCAACCACCTTGACAGCATCACGCGCTACGAAAACCACTTGCATTTCGAAAGTTTGCCGCAGGATACCGTGGGACATATGCAGGATACCGTGTTTACCAGCCAACGCAAGCGTTGGATCGAAAACCTGGGCAAAGACCCTTATGTGGAGCAAGCCCTGAGGGCTTTGGAAATGCTTAAAACCACCAAACCATGAAAAAAGCCGGATTGTTAGCGATACTGTTTTTATTGATGGCCGGTCAGTGCCGGAAACGCTCCTACGACAATCCGTATTTGCATCCGGGTAGTTTTCGTATTGCGCTGGATTTGCGCCTGCCGGCATACAGTTCGTTGCAATATCCGGGCAATGCCATCTATGTAAATCAAGGCGGTATTTTGGGTGTGTTTGTCTACAACAACGGAAACAATTACTTGGCTTTCGAGGCCGCCGACCCCAACCACAAGCCCGAAGAATGCGATGCCATGACCCTGGACGGAACCCAAGCCCGCTGCCGTTGCGATGGAAATGTTTACACGCTCACCGACGGGCATTTGGTCAGTGGAAGCGGCGATTATCCCATGCTGCCCTACAACACCTCGTTGGACGGAAATATTTTATACATTTATCATTGACAAAACAAGCCACCCCATGGTTTTTACGCGCCAAACCCTGCACGAATACCTGCATCGCGACAGCCGCAACCGCGATATTTATCACGATTTGAGCCCTTTCAAGGTCAAGGAGATTCTTTTGGTGTCCAGTTTATATGACGCCTTTACCATTGAGCGTGAAGGTAAGTTTTCCGAAATCATGCTCTATGACTACGGAAACCTGAACCTGACTTCCGTGCCACGCATCACCGGTGCCAGCACCAAAAAAGAAACCCTTCAACATTTGGAAAACAAGGACATCGACCTGGTGGTGGTAATGGTAGGTTTCAATCACGAACGTTCCATTCGCATCATCAAGGCCATCAAGGAAAAATATCCCGACAAACCCGTTTACGTCCTTTTGAACAATCACGGAAAAATCAAGTTTTTCCAGCAGAACAAGCAGCAAATCGGCTACGATTGGCTCTTTGTGTGGGACGCCGACCCGCGCATCTTTTTTGCTATGATCAAACATTTGGAAGACCAGCGCAATGTGGCCAACGATGTGGCCTTGGCCAATGTGCGGATAATCCAAATTGTCGAAGATTCGCCCGTCTATTATTCGGCCTACTTGACCCATCTCTACAAGGTGATTTTCGAACAAACCAACAAAATCATCGAAGAGGTCAAAACCGACCGGCTCTATAAGGTGCTCAAACTGCGGGCACGTCCCAAAATCCTGCTGGCAGGAACCTACGAACAAGCACGCGAAATTTTCGACCGGTACAGGGACAATATTTATTTGCTCATCAGCGATGTGCAATTTCCCAAAGACGGTAAACGGGCCGACAATGCCGGTTTCGAGTTGGTGGATTATGTGCGCCGCAACAAGCCCGACCTGCCCGTAATCATGCTCTCGTCCGACAAAGAAAAACACCTGCGGGCTCAGCACGAACACATCGATTTTTTGGACAAAAACGACGAAGACCTCTACAAAAAACTAAAACGTAAGGTTATCCATAAATTGGGTTTCGGCGATTTTATTTTCCGCGATGCTTCGGGCAACGAAATTGCACGGGCGAGCAATTTGGAAGAGTTCGAAAAAATTATCAAAACCATTCCGCCCGAATCCATCTTGTATCATGCCGCCAAACACCATTTTTCCAAATGGTTGATGTCGCGCTCCGAAATTCAACTGGCTTCGTTGCTCAAAAAGAAAACATCCGACGATTTCCGCAGCCCCGAAGAAATTCGCCAATACCTGCTGGAAATGCTTAAAACCTACCGCGACGAAAAACCCGAAGGAAAGGTCATTCCCATCGACGAAGACCATTGCGACAATGAAGCCAACATTCTGCTGCTGGCACCCGGCGCCTACGGCGGAAAGGGTAGGGGACTGGCCTTTGTCAATTCCTTGCTCTACAAAACCGGCCTGGCCCATGCGGTGGAAGGTATCCGCATCCGCATTCCGCGCACGGCCATCATAGGCACGCAGGAGTTCGAGGAATTTATCCAACGCAACAACCTGCAAGACATCAAAGACCAGCACTTGTCCGACCGCCAGGTGCGTGAGCGTTTTTTGCAAGGAAAACTGTCGCACGAGGTCAAGGAAAACCTGTGGCTTTTGCTCAAATGCTTTCGTAAACCCTTGGCCATCCGTTCGTCGGGTTTGTTCGAGGACAGTTTGGACCAGCCGTTTGCCGGCATTTTCGACACCTACCTGATTCCCAACAACGACCCCGACATCAAAGTCCGCTTCAAACAACTGACCGATGCGGTCAAATTGGTCTATGCTTCGGTGTTTTTCGACAAAGCGCTCAATTATTCCAAATCGCTCAACAAAAAATTGGGTGAAGAAAAAATGGCCATTGTCATCGAGGAATTGGTCGGACATCAATACGATTGTGTGTATTATCCGCACCTGAGCGGCGTAGCCCAGTCCTACAATTTTTATCCCTTTGCCGACATGCGGCCCGACGACGGCTTTGCCGTCATTGCCGTGGGCTTGGGAAGTTATGTGGTCGAAGGCGAAGTGGCTTTCCGCTTTTCGCCCAAACATCCCAAAATCCAATTCCTTTCGGTGCCCGACCAAATCAAAT
>JALVVJ010000033.1 GCA_027023475.1 Flavobacteriales bacterium | reverse complement strand
TTGAATCAGTTAGTGTAATCATTCACCTAAATTGGTGAAAATTTTTGAGACCTGCAAATGCTTGCAGGTCTTTTTTTATCAATAAATTACAGTTGATTTAATGGGTTTTACTTGCGAATTTGAGGGACTAAATAGTTACAGCAATGGTTTGGCAAAAAAAAGTAACTTTGCATAGGTGTCATTCAAAAATTCCGGGATGGAACAATTAAGAATAAAAAATTTCGGCGGGCTCAAAGATGTATCTTTTGATATCAATACTATCAATATTATTATTGGACCGCAGGCAACCGGAAAAAGTATTATAGCTAAGCTTTTGTTTTATTTTAAGTCTTTTATTGGCGAAATAAAGTCAGGTATTCAGGATAACAAAAGCAAAAGGGAAATCGATAAGGAACAAATAAATAAGTTTATCGCTTTTTTTCCAAAAGATACTTGGCCTGATGGAGATTTTACTATTGAATACCAGATAAATAATGTCGTATTTTCTTTTAATAAAACTAAAAACAAAGCAACTTTTGAATATTCAGATGAATTAAAAAAAATCATTGATAAAGGGAGGAAAATTCTAAAAAAAGAAAAGGAGGTGCAGCAAAGAAACAATAAAATACATGATTTACCGTTGCGTGCATTTTCTAAAAAATTTGATGAGTTGGTCAGTCAGGAAATATCCGAAACGCTTACCTACATTCAGATTTTCATACCAGCAGGACGAAGTTTTTTTTCAAATCTCCAATCAAGTATTTTTTCTTTTTTAAGTTCGAATAAATCTTTGGATCCTTTCTTGATTAGGTTCGGTTCATTTTACGAGAGCTTTAAGGATGTAGTTAATATTATCGAGGCAACAGAGGATAAAAGATTGGATGATCTGATAGAATTTATCTTGAATAGTCATTACAAGCGTGAAAAAGAAAAGGATATTTTATTGCATGCCGACAAACGCAAGGTAAATTTATCTAATGCTTCATCGGGCCAACAAGAAATTTTGCCGTTACTGCTTATTTTGAAAGCGCTTCGTTATTTAAATTTTGATGGGACTGTCCTCTATATCGAAGAACCGGAAGCCCATTTGTTTCCGAATGCTCAAAAAAGCGTGATTCATATTTTGGCACGAATTTTTAATACCCAGCACCGCAAATTCCAGTATTTTATCACTACGCACAGCCCGTATATTCTTTCGTCGTTCAATAACCTGATATATGCAGGCGATATTTATGAAAAAATTGATACCCGAAAAAGAAAAGAATTATTCAAAATTGTGAATGAGAAAGAAATTTTGCCTCCATCGCAAGTAAGTGCTTTTTCAATTGACTCCAAAGGACGTTTACGTAGCATTATTGACCCTGAAACAAAACTGATTGACCAAAATATCCTGGATAACGTTTCGGACGATATATCCACCGAATTCGGTAAGTTGATGCATTTAGACGTTTAAAATATGGATTTTAAGGCCCATTGTTATTCGAAAACTACGGATAAAATTATAGTTTGCAAAGAACGCAAAAGAAAAATAGTGTTTTACAATAACAACGAGCGGGAAGTAGAAAAAATTAAGGTGGATGGCTGTCAAATAACAGAGGGCGAGCGTTGTGATTATTTGGTTCATTTCCATCTTTACCAAAATTTCATCGAACTGAAAGGCGAAGATATTCCACGTGCTATTGAGCAACTCAAAGCAAGTATGCAACAATTAAAACAGCGCGGGAGGCGCATCAAATGTTATATTATTTCCAGCAGGAGCCCTTTATCATCTGCTGCAATCCAGAAAATTCAATTGCAGTTCTACAAACGATATCAAGCGGAACTGAAAATAAAAAACCAGATTATTAAAGTGGAAATTGATTGAGGGGTTAGCATACGTTAGAAAAGGCCTAGCCGAATTTCGTATTATTCGTCCTATTTTAATTGATTATTAGTCGCAATGTTATCCGTAGGATAATACGAAATCACAAATCGCCGTTCGATTGTTCGGTGTTCGATATTCAAGCGCGATTTATCGCGCGCCAATAAGCGCCAAGGATGGGAGCGGTTATGCGGCGAAGGGGAAGGGCTTGGCTTGCCGCCGACGGCGGGGGCTCCCGGAGGAAGAGACTACGCCGGCGGCATTTGGCAAACCGGCCTTACCCGAGCCGCATTTGAGCGGACAGCCCGGCGGCTGCCGCGTGAACGTGCCGCGATGCGAATAATCATGAAGCAGCGCGGCATACGTGAACGTGAGCAGCCGGGCGCCCAAATAAAAATATGCCCGCAAATCCAATAGCGGGTTTGGAATAATCTTTGTAACTTAACGTCCTGTAAAAAGTGGTTTTTATGCGATATAAACTCCTGTTGTTCTGGGCCGGTTTGTTTTTGGCGGCCGGACTTCAAGCCCAAAATTATTACCGCCTGCGGGTGGACATTACGGTCAAAAAGAAAAATTTCGACGGCACCTATTCGCTTTCGAAGGGAACGGTTTACTACGATAACGTGACCAAAAAAATGGTGATGGATATGTGGTTTCCCTACAAGGAACGCTACGTGATGTATGGTAATATGGTGTATAAATTCAAGGATGGCAAACTGGTTTCGGCTTCGCAAAATCCGGCCCCGCCCGAAACGAGTATTTTCGCTCTGGTGCTCAAAAACAACCTCCAATACTACGGGCTGGAAAATTCGGGTTATAAACTGGCCGACATTGAGGAGGACGAAGGCCTGGTGATTTCCACCTGGATTCCGCCGGCCAACCTGCAAAAGGCCGTGGGCAAACTGATGATAGCCAACAAAGACGGACGCATTACGGGCATTATCTTTTTTAGCACCGAAGACGACAAAAAACCGGTGAGCAAGCAGTTTTTCGAAGATTATACCAGCGTGCAAGGTATACCTTTTCCTACGCGTATGGTGCAGTTTTTCTACGACAAGCAGGGCAATGAATCCATTCAACAAACCGAATTCAAAAATATTGTAATCGATGAAAAGGGTCATAACGATTTGTATGACTTTCCTATTGAGCGTTATGCTGTGGGCGCAGGAGGTTGATTCGTCCGGGCCACCGGCTTATATTCGAATGACGCAGGATGTGATGGATGCGCCGGTGCACCGCCACGATTGGAGCGGGCCTCTGCGCCACGCCCGCAACGAAGCCGTTTTTGTTTTCGGATTGATGTATTGGGTGTATAAAAATTTTATTTCGTCGCAAGATATAGATTCGTGTGTGTTCACGCCTTCGTGTTCCACCTATATGATTTTGGCCATTCAAAAACACGGTGTGTTCATCGGCTTTTTGGAAGGTATGGACCGCCTGACCCGTTGTTCGCCTTTTGCCAACGGGCATTATCCGATAAACCCACAAGCACGTAAGTATGAAGATCCGGTGGATTAGACGATTTGTTTGGTTGGTGCTGTTGGCAGGAGTCGGCGCAACGGCCCAGGAAAAGCCGGCGGCCGATAGTTTGTCGCCCACCAAAGATAGCTTGGTTTCCAAACCCGTGAAGGAAAATTTGTTCGATGCGGCCCATAGCCGGCGCTTTGCCGATTATTTGTTCCGCACCGGTCAATACGATTATGCCACCGAAGAATACCAACGGGTGGCCTTTTTGCAACCGGCCGATGCCTATCCGCGGATACAAATTGTCAAGGCCCAGGAAGGGAAAAAGGATTACTACCGTGCGCTGGGCTATTTTGAAATGTTTTTCCCGCACTTCGACACCTTGCAGGTTCCCTACCAAAAAGAAGCGGTCAAGTTGTATGTGCTCAACGGTGAATATGCCACGGCAAGGAAGCGGCTTTGGGCTTCGCGCCTGGACACGGTGCGAAAACACACCTTGGACCTGGGCATCACCTTGCTCGAAAAAAAATGGAAAGACGGTTTGGAGCAATACAGGCGGCGGGAAAATATTTTACGCGACCCGGTTTTTCATCAGTTCGGTTTGGTGGCCCAACGCCGGTTGGAACACCGGAACAAAAGTCCGCTTTTGGCGGCTGGGCTTTCGGCGGTGGTGCCGGGCCTGGGAAAGGTTTATACCAAGGACTACGGCGATGCCTTTATGAGCTTCCTTTTTGTGGGACTCAATGCCTGGCAGGCCTGGCGGGGTTTTCGCAAGCAAGGCGTGCGCAGCGTGCACGGATGGATTTTTGCCGGATTCGGCGTTTCGTTCTATTTGGGCAATGTGTGGGGCTCGGCCAAGGCGGCCAAGCGCTATAACCGGAAATTGGATAAAGCGGCTACCGATGAAGTCAGGGCGGTTTTTGAGTATAATTTATAGCTTGCTGGCCCTTACGCTACAAGCGCAGGATGTGGCGGGCACCGAACGGCTGGCCGATACCTTTATGCGGCGCGGCCAATACGAAACCGCTTTTAAATACTACCAACGCGCCTTTTTCTTTGCATCCAAGGACAAAGCGCCCGAACTCTACGGCAAAATGGGCGAATCGTCGCTTATGGCCGGCAAATACGATTTTGCCCGCCAATATTTTCACAAAGCGCAACAAATCGAACAAAACGACAGTTTGCGGGCCGAATGGTTCCTGAAAAAAATCACGGCCGTGGTGCTGCAAAAGCGGTTCAAGTTGGCCCTGTTGGAAATGCTCAACTACCGCGGCCCCTTATTGCCGCATCAACGGGTGTATGCCGAATATTTGAAAGGGTTGAGCTATTTCGGAATGGAAAAATTCGACTTGGCGCACCGGCATTTTGAAGCGGCTTTGCCGCCGGGCGATACCTTGGCCCGGCAACGCCTGGATAGGCTTTTCCGCCGGAAAAACCTGATGCGGCCCAATCCGGCCACCGCCAAATGGATGAGTATGTTTGTCCCGGGAGCCGGTCAAATCTATGCCGGCGATTGGAAAAACGGGCTTAATTCGTTTTTCCTGAACGGGCTTTTGGCCTACCTGATTTTGCGCGATGCCTATACCTATTCGTTTTGGGACAGTTTTGCCGGTATTTTCCCTTGGCTGCAACGCTACTACACCGGCGGCTATCAGCGGGCCGAAAAAATTGCCAAGCAAAGACGAAAGGAAAAACGGGCCCGGGTGTTCCGGCGAACGTATGATTTGATTTTTTCATCATCGGCAAACACACAAACGGAATGAAACCCAAGGTTTTTTTGCTTGGTTTTGTTCTGTTGGTTACAGGCCTGCGGGGCCAGGATTTTTTGGCACCGGGCAGTGCCGAATACCGTGTTTTGGATGCCATCCACCGCTTCGACTACAAGGAAGCCCGGCGCATAATGGAAACCGAAAAAGCCCGGATAAGTCCGGCGGAATATCACTTTTTGCAGGTCAATTACTTTTGGTGGCTATGGATTTCGGCCCAAAAGGTGCCGGGCTACCGCGATTCGCTTATCCTGCATATGAACCGCGTGGACAAGCTGACCGAAGGGCGAACGAAAGAGTCCGCCAAGTTGTATTACATCCGCTTGATGAATTACGGATTTCGTTACCGGCTGGCTTTTAAGGAAGAACGTTTTGTAAGCGGCCTTGTTTATGCCCAACGCACGGCCAACCGTATCCGTTATGCTTTGGACAATGCGCAAAAGTCTCCGTTTTTGAAACTTACGGCGGCCATTTATTTGTTTTCCACGGGCTACGGGAGGGAACATTATTGGTATTTACGACCGTATTTTCTGCTTATTCCCGAAGGGAATCAATCGCTGGGGCTGCGCTATTTGCACGAATTGGCCCGCTCGGATAACGAAGTTTTGGCCACCGAAGCGCGTTATGTGTTGGCACGGATTTATATGGATATTTTAAACCGGTATGACAAAGCCCTGGAACTACTGGAAACGCTTACGAAACAATATCCGCACAATTTGTTCTATTTGGCCCTGTATATCCAAAGCAAGGAAAAATTGAACATGGAATTTACGGCCGATGCGCAGCGCTATGTGGTTGGGTTCCGGCAAACGGAATTTTTGTTACCCGCCCAACGGAATTATTACGCCGATTGGCGGAATATTGAGTAAAGCGCCCTCAGAACAAAGGTTCGGTCATTTCTGCCGGCTTGGAAAGCCCCAATAATTTCAGTAGGGTAGGCGCCACGTTGGCCAGGATGCCGTTTTTTAGTTGAGGTTGAATGTGTTTGCTGACCAAAATCACCGGCACGGGATTGGTGGTGTGGGCCGTGTTGGGCGTGCCGTCGGGATTGATCATTTTGTCGGCATTGCCGTGGTCGGCCAGGATGATGATGTCGTAGCCCTTGTCCAGGGCCAAAGGCACTAGCCGGCTCAAATTCTTGTCCACCGTTTCCACGGCCTTGACGGCGGCATCGAAATCGCCGGTGTGGCCCACCATGTCGCCGTTGGCGTAGTTGAGCACCACCAAATCGGGCGGGTCTTTGCGCAGGCGTTCCATTAAGGCGTCGGTTACTTCGTTGGCGCTCATTTCGGGTTTCAGGTCGTAGGTGGCCACTTTGGGCGAAGGAATCAATATGCGCGATTCGCTCGGGAAAGGTTCTTCGCGCATGCCCGAAAAGAAAAAGGTAACATGCGGATATTTTTCGGTTTCGGCGATGCGGAGTTGGGTTTTACCCGCCCTGGATACCAGTTCGCCCAAGGTGTTCCGCAAGTCTTCCTTGGGGAAAACCACGTGGATGTTTTTAAACGTATCGTCGTAATTGGTCATGGTAACGAAGTAGAGCGGTAGTTTATGCATACCGTATTTGGGAAAATCCTCTTGCGAAAGCGCACGTGTGAGTTGGCGTCCGCGGTCGGTGCGGAAGTTGAAAAATATCACCACATCGCCGGGTTCGATTTTTGCAATGGGATTTCCGTTTTGATCCACATGCACAATGGGTTCGATAAATTCGTCGGTAACGCCGCGGTCGTAGCTTTCGCGGATGGCTTGCAATAGGTCGGTGGCCGGATGTCCTTGGCCGTTTACCAAGGCGTTGTAGGCCTTGGCGATGCGTTGCCAACGCCGGTCGCGGTCCATGGCGTAGTATCGGCCCGTAACCGTGGCGATTTGTGCGTTTTTGTCGCGGATAAAGTTTTGCAAATCGCGGATAAAGCCCAGTCCCGAATGCGGGTCCACATCGCGGCCGTCAGTAAAGGCGTGGATGTAAACCGGCGCGCCGTATTTTTGTGCCATATCAATCAGGGCGTACAGATGCTTGATGTGCGAATGCACGCCACCATCGGATACCAAACCCAACAGATGCACCTTTTTGCCGTGTTCACGGGCATATTCAAAGGCCTTGCGCAGCGTTTCGTTACGGAAAAACGAGCCGTCGTCGATGGCTTTGTTGATTTTGACCAAATCCTGATACACGATACGTCCGGCACCCAGGTTCATATGGCCCACTTCGGAATTGCCCATTTGCCCTTCGGGAAGGCCCACATTCAGCCCGTCGGTGCGGAGCGTGGCATGCGGATATTTTTTCCAAAGCATATCCATAAAAGGCGTATGGGCCCGTGCAATGGCCGACACTTTGGGGTCGGGATTGATGCCCCAGCCATCCAGGATGATGAGCATGGCGCGTCGGGGAGTGGATTTATCGTTTTGTTGCATTGTAGCGAATTTACAGGACAAAGTTACGGGAAAAATGCGGGGGAAAGGTACGGATGGAAAGGGAATTTCGGTGGTTTCGGAGTGTCAACCTACGATTTCGTTGTGTTTTCCGTGTGATATAATTCTATCGCTTGTTCGATTTTTTCAAAATCAAACCAATTTAATTTTTCCAAATCGATTATTTCATTATCTCTATTTTTAAATCGTTTATTTCGATGAAGTTCTTCGGGGTGGGCCATCACCAATTTTACTTTTCCTTTTCCCGCTTCTCGAAGTTCGTAATAAACAGAGATGTAATCTTCAAATTCCAAAAATCCGAATTTATGGTTTTTTAAATCGAGAACCAAAAAAGGATAACCGCCTTTGGGCGACCGGGGATTATTGGCATACACAATAAATGCCACCATTTGTGATTGCTCAAAAAAGTAAAAGGTTTTCTCCCCGTTGAAAAACACATCAACTTTGCCTGAATTTAATATAAGTTTCGGTTGTTTATGGTTTGAATAAATTGCCAAGTATCCCGAATACCATCCCATACGCCATTCTACAATGTTATATACATAAATGGCGTAATCATTAAAAGGTGTTTCAATAAAATATTCGTCTAATCGTTCGTCATTTTTGTAGTTTACTAAATAATTTGTGTTGATATTCCATTTATTATTTTTATCCATAATGAAAATAATTAATTACCCGTAAATTTCGAAAAAATGACGATATGTTTTTCTTATAGCGAATTATTACATAAATTTATAAATTTAAAAGCAGGGAAATGGAAACCTTAGTTTTTAGCATATTATTGGTTTTGTTATTCCTCTTGCTGATTTTTCCAATAGTATTATTTTTTAAACTGCGGCAAACAAAAAACCATTTTTGGATTTACCTGGTTTCGGGACTAATCATTGCATTGATCATCATTGCGGGTTTTACATGGTGGGCGGATTATTCCGATAAATTATTATTGCTGTATTACGGATATGATTTTGATGCGCCCAATGAAGCGCAACGATTTGCCCGTGTTGATGCCGCACATTTGGATACAGTAAAACAAATCGAACATCGTTATTTCGGCATCGGATGGCCCGTAAAAGCCCTATTGGCATACGCATATTATTCGCCTTACCTTATCATTGCCTATTTAATCGGAATGCTAATCAAAAGGATAAAACAAAACAGAGTAAAAAATCACCTTTATTAAATCCTTCATTTGATTCAAGACTTTACATAAATTGCCCGAAATACCAGATGTTTTATTAATTAAATCCACGCCAGGGACGGTAAGCGGTAATGCGGCAATAAGATTTGTTTGCAATGCGTCCGTTTCGCAGATTCTTACCATTTTTTCTTTGTTATAATTTCTTCGGTTGGCTCCGCAAACTCTACGGGTTCACTCTGCTACTGAAAAATAGTAAAAAGGGGAGGATAATATCAAAGATAAAAAATAATTTTTTTCAATCCATTATTCAACAAATGAAAAATTACTATATTTGCATCCGCAAAGCCAAGGAAATTGGCTGTGGTTCTTTGAAAATTTTCGGGCGATTAGCTCAGCTGGTTCAGAGCATCCCGACTTTTAGTCGGGAGGGCCACTGGTTAAAATAATAAGGGCGATTAGCTCAGCTGGTTCAGAGCGCCTGCCTTACAAGCAGGAAGTCACTGGTTCGAATCCAGTATCGCCCACTTTGTGGGATAAAGCCGCGGGATGAATTTTTCATTTCGCGGTTTTTTGTTTTGTCATTATGCATTTCGTTTACATCTTATATTCTGCCAAACTCGATAAATTTTATATCGGCTCAACCAAAGATCCCAGAGGCCGGCTCAGGCGACATTTGTCGGCTTCCAAAGGATTTACCGCGCAAACCAGGGATTGGAAGTTGGTTTATACCGAGCCATTCGCCAATAAATCAAAAGCATTGGCACGTGAACGCCAACTCAAAAAATGGAAAAATCCTACACGTATTTGGGAACTAATCCTATCAAAACCCAATGATTAGCTCAGCTGGTTCAGCGCATCCCGACTTTCAGTCGGGAGGGCCACTGGTTCGAATCCAGTATCGCCCACTTTGTGGGATAAAGCCGCGGGATGAATTTTTCATTTCGCGGTTTTTTGTTTCCCGTATTCATCGATTATTTTGTCCAAAATACTGAAAATTTCTTCCAAAGTACCGGCTTGCACCAATTGCATTCGCCAGGGCTTAAAGTTTGGTAACCCTTTAAAATATTTGGCATAGTGCCTTCGGGCTTCCAAAACGGCCAATCGCTCGCCTTTCCACTTGACGGCATCGGTCAGATATTCTTTAACGGTGGAGACGATTTCCGCTACACCGGGGCGGGGTAAAAGTTTGCCCGTATTCAAATAATGACGCATTTGACCGAAAATCCAAGGATTCCCAATGGCGCCACGTCCTATCATAGCACCGTCCAGCTTGTAATGGTCGCGAATAAGGGCGGCCTTTTGCGGTGTGTCAATATCGCCGTTGGCCACCACGGGAAATTCCATATCGGGATGTCGTTTCACGGCGGCTATGGCATCCCAATCGGCCGTGCCGCTATACATTTGTTTACGTGTGCGGCCATGAATAAAAATAGCTTTTACGCCTGCATCTTGCATACGCAAGGCCACATCAACGATATTAATGGAATTTTCGTCCCAACCCAAGCGGGTTTTTACGGTGACTGGCAATTCGGTGTGCCGGACAATTTCGGCCGTAAATCGTTGCATGCGTTTCGGGTCTTTGAGGAAAGCCGCACCGGCGCCTTTATTAACAACCTTTTTGACAGGACAGCCATAGTTAATATCCACCACATCGGGTTCCACTTTTTCGATGATACGAAGCGAGGCCAACATATTTTCCAGGTTATGTCCAAAAATTTGAATAGCCACAGGACGCTCTTCGGGGAAAATATCCAATTTTTTGACCGACTTGTAGGTATCGCGAATAAGCCCTTCGGTGCTGATAAATTCGGTAACCACCATATCGGCACCGTGTTTCCGGCATAATTTCCTGAATGGCGGATCGCTGACATCTTCCATAGGTGCCAAAAACAGTGGAAAATCTCCCAAGTCCAAATGTCCGATTTTCATAAAAACAAAATTGCGGAATTTTTTGCGTCAAAAAAACCGCTCCCTGATATGGAAGCGGTTTTAAGCGGATATATGGTTATTCTTATTTTTTGAACAACAGAGAGAAGTAGAAAATTTGACCCACTTTTCCTGTTCCGGGAGCCACTATGTATTCGGGGCCTAAAATATTGCTTCCGCCCACTTTGGCCATCAAGTTATATTTGGGAATACGGTAGCTTACCATGGCATCAAAGGTATGGTGTTGCGGAACTATTGCATCGGCAAAACTGGATTCCCACAGGAATTTATCCATATACTTGTAAGCCAAACTAAAACCGACATTGTCAAACAGATTACGGTGAGCCAGAATAACTTTAACCGTATTTTCGGGGGTATTGAAATAGGTTTTCATATCGGGGTTTGAACTACGGTCCACGTCCATTTTGGCATAATCATAGATTAATGTCAACTTCAAACCGTTATCATAATGTTTGGTCAAGGCCATATCAAATCCGTAGGAAGTAATGGGAATATCGCTATTGGTGAACACGCCCACGGGTTTATAGGCGCCCACAGCCACCCCATTAACGGCGGAACCATCATTTACATTACCATAGGATTTGGGAACGGCGATAACCACTTGTTCTGTAATAAAATCCTTATAGAAGTTTTTGTAACCCACCAGGTCGGCACTCCAACCCAGGCCCAGTTCACCACGATAACCCACTTCGAAAGATTCGATTTTTTCGGGTCCGATGGGACGGATTTTGGCCGGTTCCAATTGCGTAGGATCGTGCGAAACGGCAAAATTCATAAACGAATTCAAGGTGTAGGAATTGGTATAGGCATCGGTTCCCGATAGCACATATTGATTCATCATGGCATCGGTGCGGGTTTCCTTATACCGATTCCAGTTGTCGGGCGAGCCACCCACCAAACTTGCATAACCCAAATCCAATCCTATGTACAAATCTTGCGTGGTAGGATTACGGAAACCGGTTTGATAAGCTACGCGGAAACTTTGTTTGCGGTCGGTATCGGGCAACCACACCAAAGCCACCCGCGGCGAAAAGTTGGTTTTGAATTGATTTTGTTTGTCAAACCTGATGGAAGCATTAAATTTTAAATGTCCGTCGAAAAGTTTTTGGATGTATTGGGCAAAAGCGGCGCGTTCGTTGATAAAAATAGGCCCGTCGTAATCGGTAAAAATGGTTCCGTCGGAACGCAGACTGAATCTTCGCACCGAACCGCCGATTTGAATATCGCCGTTAGGGATCAGATTTTTAAAAGAATAATTGCCTTCGATATGGAACAAACTGGTATGATCCACAAATTTGGCCCCGGTTTTAAAATCGGGATTATTGATAACCGTTTCAAAGGCCGCATTAAAGGCATCCGTTCCGGGCTCCAAGCGCCCTTGGTCGGCGTAGGCGCGGGCGGCGGCATGGGCTTGTTCGTCGGTCAGTCCGTTCATCAAGCGGGCAACGGCAAAAGCTTGGGCGTATTGGGTAAACCAATCCACATCGCTTTTCCATGCACGGTTCACATTCCAGGCGGCAAAGCGCATATCGTAGCTTTTGCCCGCATCTTCCGATGTGTAATAGGCGCGCAAAAAATAGTTTTTGTTACGTAATTCCAATTTATGCTGATGAATCAAAATATCTTTCAAGTTGTAGCGGTTGGCGCCTTGGTAAATGGTTTGGCCGCCACCGAATCGAGAAGTCCAGGATATTTCAAAATCACTGTCTTTGCCTTTGGGCCGGAAATACAGGCCGAAATCCCCTTTCATACTGGCGGCTTTATAATCGGTCAAATCCACTTCTTTGTATCCGGTCCGCGAAACGTGAATGGGATACAATCCATAACCCGTAAGGTCGATGGTGGTGGCAATTTCGTCGCCGTAAATGTTCAAGCCGTCATACGAAGGGTTGCTTTCCCGTGATCCTTTGCGTGAGGCGTTGATAGGACTACGATCGAAATCCGAATAATCCACGGCATACCAATCGGTGGCTTGCAAATAGGACAAGTTTACCTTAAAGGCAAATTTATCGAAGGCCTTGGCGTAGCGCACACCCACATCGAACATGGGTTTGGTTCCGGCAGCAGATTGATGGGTAACGCCGGCTTTGAGCGAAGTGGAAAGTCCCGGATATTTGAACGGATTTTTGCTAGTAATGTTGATCAATCCGTTGAAGGCATTGGCACCGTAAAGGGCCGATGAAGTTCCCGGGAGTAATTCCACACGTTCTACATCCAAATCATTGATACCTACCAGGTTTCCCAAAGGGAAATTTAAAGCAGGCGACGAATTATCCAATCCGTCGATGATTTGCAAAACGCGGTTATTGGCAAAGGTGGCAAAACCACGCATATTCAGGGCTTGAAAAGTCAAACTGTTGGTGTTCATTTGCACGCCACGCAGATTGTTCATTTCTTCGTAGAAAGAAGGCGCCGTGGCATAGGGTATCACTTTGGCCGAAAGGTGTTCAATGGTTACGGGCGTTTCCAAAACCCGTTCTTTGGTTTTCGAAGCCGTAATCACCACATCGTTGAGTGTTTCGGATGTGGCCACTAAACCGATTTTGATATCTTGTGCCGGCCCGTTAAAGCTCTTTTCCTGTGTGGCGTAACCCAAATAACTGAAAACCAAAGTAGTGGGAAAAGAAGGGACATGTAGTTTGAAATTACCGTCAAAATCCGTGGTTGTTCCTTTATCGGTTCCTTTAACGGCAATATTTACTCCGCCCAAAGGTTCACCTGTCCTTTGGTCGTAGACCTTACCGCTCACATATTGTTGGGCCCAAGCCGTATAGGAAAACAGCACGGCCGCAAAAACAAGTAATGTCTTTCTCATAGTCGAATTATTTTTAATAATTTAGTGCCACAATATATAAAAAAATTAATAAACCGTATTTTTTTATGAAATACCTTCCGGCTTGGGTGCGTCGTTTTTGGAGTTCTTATTCCATCAGGAACAAAATATTTTTGTCCACCCTGGGCATTATACTTATCTCGTCCCTAATCATTATCGGTATATCGACGGTGCAATATAAAGAAGAGGCCAAAGACTACAATATCAAACGTTTGGCACGAAAAGAACGGGCCATTTTGGCTTCGATAAACATGGTATTGCGCCGCACCACCTTTCCCGTTACTACCGAAAATTTGCCGTTGATTTTCAAAAAGGAAATTCACAACATTTCGGCCATTCATAATATGCACATCGAAATATACGATTTGCAGGGACATTACTTGGTGGGGTCGGCCACGGGCTTCGGCCGCGATACGATTTATCAAATGATTCCACCGCATTTGTTGGATAGTTTAAACAATTCGCCCGAAAAAAAAATCCGCATCGAAGACAAAACCGTAAACGGTAAATTCATTTCATCTTACTCCTACCTGACGGACTTGCGATTCAAACCCATCGGCATCGTGCATATTTTGTATAAATCCAAATTGGATTTTTACGAAAATGAAATGAGCGAATTCATCAAACGCCTGGGTTCGGTGTATTTTTTCCTGATATTACTTTCGGTTTTCGTATCTTACTATCTATCGCGCCTGCTAACGCGGTCGCTCAAAGTGGTGAGCGAACGTATCGACCAAACCGACATCGAAAACAATCCCGTCAGTTTGCAATTACACACATCCACTCTTCCGGAAGAACTCAAACCCATTGTGGAGGCCTATAATCTGATGTTGAGCAAACTGGCCGACAGCCGGCGCCGCCTGATGCAAGCCGAACGCGAAAGCGCCTGGAAGGAAATGGCCCGGCAAATCGCCCACGAAATCAAAAACCCGCTTACGCCCATGCAGTTGAGCGTGGAGCACTTCGTGCAAACCTTTGACCCGCAAGCGCCCGATGCCCGCGAACAGTTGGAAGAATTCCGCAGCATCATGATCGATCAAATCAATGCACTCAACCGCATCGCCGCTTCTTTTTCGGACTTTACGCGCATCGGCGAATTGCACACCGAAACCTTTGATTTGGTCGAACTGATACAAACCACCGCCGGCTTGTTTCCGGGATTGGTAAAAGTGGAAAGCAAAATCGACACCCTGCCGTTTGCCGGTGACAAAACCAAAATCAAACAGGCGCTTATCAACCTGATTAAAAATGCCAAACAAGCCCAAACCGGACAATCCGATGCTTTTGTGCATATTGAGTTGAGCGTTTCAAACGACCGCATCCGCATTGCGGTAATCGACAACGGGCCGGGCATTCCGCCCGACAACATGGATCGTATTTTCCAACCCAAATTCACCACCAAATCATCGGGCACCGGCCTGGGATTGGCCATTGTCAAACGCATTATCGAAAGCCATGGCGGGCAAATCCGGATTGAGAACCGTCAGCCGCACGGAGCGGTATTTATTATAATTTTACCGAAAAACCCGAAATGATGAAATACCAAAACATCCTGGTCAAAGACCTTTCCGAGCATATCCGGTTGATCACCGTCAACCGGCCCAAACAACTCAATGCCCTCAACAAGCAAACCATCGAAGAGCTACACCAAGCATTGGATGCCGCCGAAAATGACGATAAAATTCGCGCCCTTATCCTGATGGGAAGCGGTGAGAAGGCCTTTGTGGCCGGCGCCGATATCAAGGAATTTATGCACTTTACGCCCGCCGAAGGCCAAGCCCTTTCCGAAACAGGCCACCGCTTGCTGTTCGATTTTATCGAGCAAATGCACACGCCTGTCATTGCGGCCGTCAATGGCTATGCTTTGGGCGGCGGTTTGGAATTGGCCTTGGCGTCCCACATTCGCGTGGCTTCCGAAAATGCCCGTTTGGGCTTACCCGAAGTTTCGCTGGGCGTTATTCCCGGCTACGGTGGTACGCAACGCTTGGCTCAACACGTAGGCAAGGGTCGTGCTATGGAAATGATTCTCACGGCCCGCCAAATCGATGCACAAACGGCTTTCACTTACGGGCTGGTGAGCGAAGTGGTTCCGCTGGAAAAACTTTTGGATACCGCCGTGGGCTATGCCGAACGTATTTTACGCAATTCGCCCAGGGCCATCGGCTTGGCCATCGAAGCGGTAAATGCGGGCTATGGCCGCGAAGGTTTCCGCGCCGAAAACCGCTTGTTTGGCAAGGCCTTCGGAACGCCCGATTTCAAGGAAGGAACAACGGCTTTTGTCGAACGTCGCAAACCGGAGTTTTAGATTAGGGCGCCTTCCCGCACTCATTCACACATGCCGCATCGTTTCACCTTGTTCACGCTGCGGCGTGTTCATGAGGCGGGAACCGGGCTGTCCGCTCAAATGCGGCTTGGGTGCGTCGGTTTTTGCATGGCCGGCGCTGCGGTCTCTTCCTCCGGGAGCCCGCAGCGCCGGCGCAAAAAACACTTTCGCCCCTTCGCCGCATAACCGCTCCCATCCCTGGCGCGTTTGGCGCGCGATAAATCGCGCTTGAATAATGAACACCGAATAATTGAACATCGATTGGCGATTTACAGAATCCTACCGTAAACATTGAAGGCCGGCTTTGCCGGCCTTGACCGCGCCAGCGGGCGCAGCGGTTACGGACCGGCTGCGCGCCCGAGCATTTCCCGCGGGCGGAGGCGACCGGCAGGAAGCCCCACGCACCGCGGCATCCGAAATGCCGGTGCGGGCAGCCGGAACGTTTGAGCGGAGCACGCGCCCGGGCGCCCAAAAAATGTAAAATTAAAGCACGCTTATCATCCTGTTCAGCAGCAATTGCATTTGTTTTTGCACATCCTTGCGTGGTGCCGAAAAATGATTAACCATCAAAGCAAAAGCATAATACCTTCCCGAACGTCCGCGGAAAATGCCCACATAATTTTGCACCTTGCTCACCGAACCGCTTTTGACCCAAACCCGGGATTGGTAGTGCAAGCCGTCCATAAAATGTTTGGCATAGCCGTCTTCGCCGGCGTGTGGCAAAATATCGCGCAGATAGGCCGTTCCGTGCACTTTGCTCAGCCGGTAAAAGAAG
>JALVVJ010000032.1 GCA_027023475.1 Flavobacteriales bacterium | reverse complement strand
GACGTATCCGATTGAAAATCAACAAGCTCCCCGGCCCCGCGGCTTTGCCGCGGGGCCGGGGAGCGACCATAAATCCGCTTCATTGTCCGGCCATCCGCCGCGGGCATCCGCCCGCCGGCGGGGCCCCGAAACCGGGCGCCGGGGCGCCCTAAAAAACACAAAATTCTATAAGCGCTTGTAGGGAATCTTGGGAACATCTGCCTCCCACTTTCCCGCCAATTGGCCGCAAGCGGCATCAATATCGGCACCCGCGCTGTGGCGCACCGTGGCCGTGATGCCCGCTTCCTGCAAGCGCTTGCGGTAGGTTTCGAACCACCGCTCATCCGCACCTTCGTAGGGGTCGAACGAATCGGCCGGATTGTAACGTATCAGATTCACCTTGGAAGGCACTCGCCGTGCATAGCGAATCAGCGCGTCGATAGCTTTGCTATTGTCGTTGATGCCGCGCAAAATCAAGTATTCGAAGGTGATTTTGCTCCGGGTTTTGCTATACCAATACTGCAAGCTATCCATCAGTGCGTCCAAACCGCCCGTGCGCGCATTGACGGGCATCAAACGGCTACGCACCTCGTCGATGGCGCTGTGCAAGGACACGGCCAAGCCGATTCGCGGATTGTCGTCGGCCAGGCGGCGAATCATCTTGGGAATGCCCGCCGTGGAAAGTGTAATGCGCGAGGGCGACATACCCAAAGCTTCGGGCGAGGTGATGATGCGAATGGCTTTCAGCACATTATCATAGTTGAGCAAGGGCTCGCCCATTCCCATAAACACAATGTTGGTCAGCCGGGCATCGAAATGTTCGCCGGCTTGATGACGAGCTTGCATCACCTGGTCGACAATTTCGTCGTAGGTCAAATTGCGCATACGTTTGAGTCGTGCCGTAGCACAAAAACGGCAGTCCAAACTACATCCCACTTGTGACGATACACAGAGCGTAATCCGTTTGCCCGAAGGAATTACCACCGATTCCACCGTGAGTCCGTCGGCCAGTCCTACGGCATTTTTGAGCGTCCCGTCGGTGCTTTTTTGGGTTTGCGCCAATCCGGCTTTGGAAATATAAAAATGTTCGTCCAGCAGACTGCGCAGGGATTTGGAAAGATTGGTCATCCGGTCGAAACTGTCCACGTCCTTTTGCCAGAGCCATTGCCATATTTGCTTGGCGCGGAAACGCGGTTCGTCCCGGGCCAAAAGCCAGTCGGTCAGTTCGGTTTCGGAAAGCAAGCGGATGTTGGTTTTGCCGTCGTTTTTCATTCGTCCAATTCTTCGAAATCGGCGTCTTCCACTTGATCACCGGGCCCTTTGCGGGTAATGTAGGTCTTGCCGGGTTCGGTGTTTTCCTTGGGTTTGTAATAGGGATTTTGGAACTGCTCCTCAAAGCGTTTTTGGGCTTTTTGCATCATCCGGTCGATCATCAAAGGCGCCAAAATACGCCCCAGCAGGCGCAATACCAGGTAAATAATCAATACGATAAGTATAAAACGTAAAAGCATACGTATTCCGTTATAAAAATTTTCTCCTTGGTAAAATTACAAAATTTCCCGGCGCCGAGGACGTTCTATCACTTCCAAATCGTGCAGACCGCCATCGTCGAGCACGAAACGTAGCATAGTGCGCTGCTTGTGAAATCCCGACAGGCCCGCCGCACCGGGATTCATAAACAACAGGTTGCGGCCTTTGTCGGGCATCACTTTGAGGATGTGCGAATGACCGGCCATAAACACCGTGGGCCGGAAACGGGCCAACAGTTCTTTGGCTCGCGGGCTATACCGGCCGGGATAGCCGCCAATGTGAAGCAATAGGAACTTTTGGTTACCATCCTCCCAAAACAGGTATTCGGGTGCGGCCAAACGCAAGCGGTGGCCATCGATATTGCCGTAAACGGCCCGCACCGGAGCCAAGGCCTCTAATTTTTCAAGCACTTCCATACTTCCGATGTCGCCGGCGTGCCAAATTTCATCGGCTTGGCGGGCATATTTTTCGATAAAATCATCGAAGGTGCCGTGGGTGTCGGAAAGCAACAAAATCCGCTTGCGCTTCATCATTTCAAGGGTTTGGAAACGGCTTGGCCCAATCCCACCACACGCGTATAACGCGCTCCGGGCGGCCGGTAGTAAACCAACACCGTGTAGCGGTTTTCGGTTTCGTAGAACGACGGCGTAACGGCCGTCCAATCGATGCTGCCATCCGGCTTACGCCCCACGTAGTAGTAATCGTAGTAGCCCTGTTTGAGTGGTATCACGGTTTCGGCAAAATTTTCGCCCTCCACGGGCTTTAAGCGGTAGCGTTCCGTGGTTTGCCAATTGTTCCACCGGCCCACCACATAGGCCCGGCCGTCGTCGGGCAGTGCGGATTTGTTCAACCGGAAATGCACACGCACATAATCGCTTTCCAAATCCTTGTTGTTGCGCCCCTGAAAGCTGTCGAACAAAAACGAACCGTCGATATCGTGCAATTCCAAATAATTGCGGCGCGGAAAATATACGGGTAAGTAAAATTCGTAAAACTCCTTCAACTCGCTTGCGGCCACGCCGCGGTTGTAGCCCCGCAAATCGCGGCTTTCGAACGAAAGGAATTCATTGCCGGCCAACAGCGTGGCTTGTTCCGGTTCTCGGTAACGCAATTCGTTGGGCAACACAAAGGTAGGATTACCGAACACACGTGCATCGAACAGATTTTCGTTTCGTAACAAGATCACCCGCAAGTCGGTGGCGGGATTTAACGGTTGCAGGCCGTTGGGAAAAATCGAAAATTCAATAAAATGATGCGTGGTAAATGTAGCCGGATCGTTGGTGCGCCGGGCTTGAACGGCCACATTCACCGTGTGCTCGTAAACCACCAGCGGAATATTGAATACGGGATTTTCGTCTTCGTCCAAAATTTCAATCAAATAATTTCCCGAAAGTTTGATGCGGGTATTTTCGTTAGGAATTTTGAAAAAATAATGGGTGTAGCTTACCGTGGTGGCCCGGCTGTTTTCCTGGTTTTGAATCATATCGCTGTCGTATCCGTCGATATATTCTTGCGGGAGCAAATCCGACGGATGCCAATGTTCGTCGTAGCGCCGTATGCGGTAGTAATAATTTTTTTCGTCGCCTTCCAGGTCGTCGAATTGGACAAAGAAGGTTTCGTCCGTGGCCACAAACGGAATCACATAGGGATAGTCCTTGCCCGTGGCCCGCAACCCGCCGATATAATCGGGCGGCGCTTGATACAGGGCTTTCAATTGTGCCTGTAAAAACAATGGAAATATCAATAAAAACGATAGGAGCCCAATTTTTTTCATAACGATGAATTTCACCAAACGGCTTGCACAAACAGGTAACCGAAATAAAGCGTAACGGCCAATTTGAGTCCGGTGGAAAATAGAAAGCCCACCAGGGAACCCAAGGCGGCTTTCAGGGCCCGGTCGGCTTGATTTTCGTGTATCATTTCACCGATAAAGGCGCCCAGAAACGGCCCCAAAATCACGCCGAACGGAATGGGCGTAAAAATACCGAAAAGCAACCCGATGGTAGCGCCCCAAATGCCCCATTTGCTACCACCGAATTTTTTTGTCCCCATAGCCGGTATCACATAATCCATCACGTGCACAACCACCGCCACGGCCAAAGTTGTCCAAATAAGTTTTTCATCGATTTGCGCACCGGGAATCCATTTGGCCAACAACAAAGCGGCCCAGGCCAACAGCGGCCCGGGAAGCACGGGAAGCACACAACCAATAAGCCCGAGGATAATCAGGATGATTCCGGCAACAATCAAAAGGGTGCCCATAAGTGTAGCCATTAATTATTTTCAAAAATAATGATTTCCCGGTGATAAAACCATATATCGTGCCAAAATGTTATTTTGGTATTTCCGGGCCGAAAAAATGATAAAAATCATTTTTCGTATTTTTGCGCAAAATTTATTCACATGACAAAGCATCATCACCGCGAACACTTGGCTTTGGTTATCGGTGCCGGCGTGGCCGGAAGCGAAGCGGCCTATCAACTGGCTAAACACGGCATACGTGTGATCGTGGTGGATCAAAATGCCCTCCCCTACGGTAAAATCGAAGACGGACTACCGCTTTGGCATATCGGACTACGCGACCGCGTGGAACGGGAAATCGACGAAAAACTCCGGCATC
>JALVVJ010000031.1 GCA_027023475.1 Flavobacteriales bacterium | reverse complement strand
AAGGATAGTCGTGTTGTTTGATAAGTGCCGGCACGTAATTTACCGTTCCTATGTTGTAGGGATTGCCTTGGAGGTCGCGGCGGGCATACATTTGGAGGTTTTCGGTCCGGCGAAGCGTCAGGTTGATACCCAGCCCTTTGCGCGCATAGCCGGCATTGAAAATGTAGGCATCGCCATCGAAAAGGACGCGGTCGTTGAGCACGCCGTTGGCATAGAGGGCATCGGGTGTTTTGTAGTCGTATTCAAAACTCAAATCCCAAGGTCCGTAGCTGAATCCGGTTTGCAGGCCGTAGAGGTTTACATTGGCCGGAACGGCATCGTTTTCGGGTGTATAATAGCGTGTAAGCGCCGTGGCATCGAAACGAAAACGAAAGTTATCGAAGGCCAACTCTTGATTAAGGTTCAATAGGCCGATAAAACTTTCGGCATAATCGATGCCGGTGCGCATATTGCCGGCGATGAGTTTGATGCGGGTGTTTTCACCGGGGCGGTATTGCAAATCAATACCGCGCAGGGCGTTGTCCAAGCCCAATTGCTTGTCGTTCCAAGTGCGAAATACGCTTCCGCTGCCGGTTTGGTCGTAAACGGTTCCGGCACGCAAGTCCCAGGCATCGTGCGCATAGCGCACATACCAACCCAAAAAATGCTTTTTCAGTCCGGGGTTGAAACCTATCAAGGCCTGCGGCAAATAATATTCGGCCGAAAGTCCGGCTTCCCAATCACCGGAACCGCCGTGCAAATCCAGGTAATGCATACTGCGGAATGCGCCTTCGGGCGCACGGAAATGCAGGAGGGTATCGGTTTGGTAATATTGCCAAAGGGCATAATAACTTCCGCTCAGTTGTTGGGACCGTCCACCGGACCACCACAGCAGGGCCATCACCGTCAGTATGCGTGTATATTTCATACCGGAAATTATTTCAACGTTTTGAGGAATCGGTAGAGTTCTTCTTCGCCGCCGGGCGTGTAGCTGTTTTTGCGGAAAACGATTTTTCCTTTATGAATGACAATAAGGTAAGGCACGGCATTGATGTTGAGTTTACGTTTGAGTTCGCCCTTGTAGTCGTGATACACTTCGTAGTCCCAACCTCGTCCGTTGACCAAGGGTTTGATGCGACGGGCGGTTTTTTCGTCGTCCACCGACACGGCCACCAGTTTAACGCCCGATTCGTCTTGCCAATCGGGATAGACTTCGGCAATGGCATCCAATTCCTTGATGCAAGGCACACACCAGGTGGCCCAAAAGCTGACAATAACGGGTTTGCCGTCGTTTTGAATAGCATTGCTAAATTTGACTTGATGGCCGGATAAATCCTGTAAATCGGCATCGGGGAGCGAAACTGTAACAAAATTCATCCAAATCAATCCTAATAAAGGAAACAGAAAAAATCGCTTCATTGGCGTAATTTTATCATTGATAAATAATATGTTTCAAATATAATACCAAAATGATGAATCAAAAAACACTCAAACGAAACACGCAGGATCGCATTATAGGCGGTGTATGTTCGGGACTGGCCCGGTATTTTGATATGGAAACCTGGATTGCACGCCTGATATGCGTTCTATTGCTTTTTGTTGCACTGCCTCATATGGTATTGCTTTATATCATACTTTGGGTTGTTATTCCGGCCGATACCACTCCCGATTATAGCGAAATGGATATGGCCGTGGAACCGGGCACCGCACCGCCGGATTTGGAAGACAAAAACAACGGCAATTTATTTTTGGGTATTTTGCTTATCGGGTTGGGTTTGTTGTTTTTACTACACAATTACGTGTTGTGGTTCGATTGGGACAAGCTGTGGCCCGTGCTCCTGATTGTATTGGGATTGGGTATTCTACTCGGTGGTAAATCGAAAGAAAAAGACACCGATGAACCGGAAATTATTATATCTTCGGAAAACAAAACCCATAAAACCAACCAACCGGATACGGATGATCCGGCCTATTCAGATCATTAATAAATCAGCATAATTATGAAAAACAAATCAAATTTTTATCTCGGATTATTTTTGGTCATACTCGGGCTACTTTTGCTCTTGGATAACCTGCATTATGTAGATTTAAATTTCTACAAAATGCTCAGATTGTGGCCGCTGCTACTGATTTTGTGGGGATTGAAATATATACCTATGCAACAAGGTCTGCGTCATTTAGCCAATTGGGCGGTTATTTTATTGTTTTTCGGTCTTCTGCTTTTCGGGCCTGATGTTCGCTGGCAATTTAGCGGTCCGTGGAATGGTCATCGTTGGCACACGAAAGTTACTTTCCCCGATGATTCGGATACCACGGCCTCAGTGGCCAAGGATATTTTTATTACGGCCAAAATCAGTGATGATATCAAGGCCGCCAAAATGGAATTGGTTGTTCCGGCGGTGGAATTGCAATTGGGCGAACCCACCGACGAGCTTTATACCTTGGCTTTGGAAGATTTTCCCATTCCTTATCGTAGCGAATTGAAGGTATTTGATAGCCTTGCCAAAATACAATTGAAGCCCGAAAAGAGCAGTAGTTATGACTTGGAAGCCTATAATCCCACCGGCACGTTGCAACTGAATGCCGGAATTCCTTGGGAATTGAACATCAAGTCGGGGGCTTCGGACTTGGATTTGGACTTATCGCCCTATCACATTAAAAAACTTACGGTCAAATCGGGGGCTTCGTCCATTCGCATCAAGGCGGGAAACAGTGCCAAGGAGACCGACATTATCATCAAGGCCGGGGCTTCGGACATCACCATTGAAATTCCCAAAGATGCCGACGTTATTTTCGATGTGCAAAATGTGTTGGGTGCGCAGGAAATTGAAGGTCTGACTGAAACAGGCAAGGGCGAATTCCGCAATAAAAATTTCGGCAAGGCTTCTAAGCTGATACGTATAGATATCAGCAGTGCGGTGAGCAGTTTGAAAGTCAGGCGTTACTAAAAACGCATCGTTACGGCATTGATATTCATCCCTGCACCCACCGATGCCAGCAGAATCAAATCGCCGCGACGGAGTTCCTGACCGGCGATTTTTCCTTTTCGCACCTGATCCATCAAAGTGGGAATGGTGGCCACGGAACTGTTGCCCATAAACTCTATGTTGGCCGGCATAATATCCTTGGAGGCATTAATACCATAGAGCCGGAAGAAGCGTTTTACAATGGCCCAATCCATTTTTTCGTTGGCCTGATGGATAAACACTTTTTTCAAGTCTCTGATATCCTCGCCCGAAGCATCGAAGCAGGCACGCATGGCGGTGGGCACTTTGGTCAGGGCAAATTCATAGATTTTGTGCCCTTGCATATAGATGTATTTGTTCTTTTGGTCGTGTGCTTTGTTAATCGAAGGTTGGTTCCAAAGTAATTCGGCCTCGGGAGTGGCATAGGTATGGGAAATATGCGACAGTATGCCTTGGCGGGGATGGTCGGTGAGTTCAAGTACGACGGCGCCGGCGCCGTCGGCAAAAATCATCGAATCGCGTGAATAAGGATCACGCACACGACTCAGGGTTTCGGCACCGATAACCAACGCATATCGCGAAACACCGGCTTTCATCTGAATGTGGGCCTGGATTACACCTTCGATCCAACCCGGACATCCGAACAGCAAATCGAAACCCACGGCTTCGGGATTTTTGATGCCCAGTTTATATTTGACCCTCGAAGCCAACGAAGGCACAAAATCGTTGAATTGCGACCCCGGCTCGATATCGCCGTAATTGGATGCCACAATGATATAGTCCAATTGCTCGGCATCCAAGCCGGATTCTTCCAAGGCCATTTTGGCAGCTTCGGCAGCCATATCGGAAGTAAGGACGTGATCTTCGGCAAAGCGCCGTTCGCGTATATTGGTGATTTCGTAAAACTTCTGAATAATTTCTTCGTTGGGTTTATCCAACTTTTGCCCATCGGGGCCATAGAATTCCCACGAAAGAAATTCCTCGTTGGGCACCCGGCGTCCGGGCATATAATGCCCGGTTCCAATAATTTTGGCGCGATGCATATTCTGGCTCATCGAAAAAAATTTTTCGGCAAAGTTATTATTTTCTACGCAAACCTTTGGATGGTTGTGTTTTTTTGGGTAATTTTGTTGTTAACAAATAAAAAATTTCATTTGTATGAAAAAATTGATAATCCTTTTGACGCTCTTTGTGCTTATGCCGGCAACGGCATTGGCGGGGGGCTACCGGGTGGCACTTCAAGGCGCTCGGATGTTGGGAATGGCACACGCAGGAACGGCGGTTTTCGGCGGAGCCGAATCGGCCTTTTTCAACCCTGCGGCTATCGGCTTCGGTGCCGGAGATAATGCCTTTGCTCTGGGTGTAAGTCCGGTTATTTCGAAAGTAAAATATCAAAATGCCCAAAACCTTTGGACGGCCCAAACACATAATCCCGTTGTTACGCCCGTATATGCCTACTATACCCACAAGATTTCCGATGTATTCTATTTGGGATTGGCCTTATACACGCCTTACGGAAGCACCGTTAAGTGGGACAAAGATTGGGTGGGTTCGCATTTGGTCAATGAAATATCGCTGCGGGCTTTCTTTTTCCAACCCTCATTCGTTGTAAAACCTTCTGATTATTTCAGTATTGCCGTATCGTTTATCGCGGCATCGGGAAGTATCAGCTACAACAAAAATGTCAACCGTTTTATGACCGACGGTCAAGGCAACCGCACCGACATTACCCTGGATGCCAAAGATGCGGCAGGTATCGGATACGGCATTTCGGTAGCTATCCGTCCGTCGGACAAAGTAAGTTTGGGATTTAATTACCGTTCCACCGTTTGGTTGCGTTCGCGCTATGGCGTGGCCACCATCAACGACAATCCCGGTTTCCTGCCCGAACACGACCATTTCAGTGCCGCCTTGCCGATGCCGGCCGAAATGAGTTTGGGCCTGGCTTTCCGCCCTGTTGACAAGTTGTTGATAACCTTGGAATTGGACGAAGTATTTTGGTCGGTTTACAAAAGTTTGGACATCGATTTCGGACACTTGCCCGACACGCGTATGGCCAAAAATTGGGAAAACAGTTTTACCTACCGCATCGGAATGGAATACACGCTTAACGAACATCTGCAAGTGCGCGCCGGTTATTACTACGACGAATCACCCATTCCGGCAACATATTTCGCACCCGAAACACCTTCGTTGGACAGCAACAACTGGACCGTTGGATTTACCTACAAAATGGGTAAACTTTCGGTGGATGCCGCATTGCTTTACAAAACCGAAAAAGAACGAAGCGATTCCTATGATTATTATATCGAAGGTATGAGCGCGCCGCGCTTTACCGGTAGCTATGTGGCCAATGCCATCATTCCTTCCTTCGGTATTCAATATCAATTTTAATTAAATAAAAAAAACAATGATGAAAACACTATATCGCCTTTTGATAGTTGCCGCCCTGATGTTGGCGGCTTGCGAACCGGAATTTAAAAATCCGGTTGATCCCGATAATGTGGAAGTAACTTCCGGCTCGGCCGATTTTTCGGTTTATGTGGCCGTGGGTAATTCCCTTACCGCCGGATATATGAATGGAACGCTCTACAAGAGCGGACAGAACTATTCATTTCCCAAACTCCTGGCCGACAGGATGAAGGAAGCCGGTGGCGGTGAGTTTACCCAGCCCTATATGGACGACGACACCAAAGATGTAGGCGGAATGATGCTGGGTAATATGCAAATCCTTCCGCCCAAATTGGTAGTGGATGCCGGCGACAAGGCCGTGGAACGCATCAATGAGCAACCCACCATGACGCTCGAACCCCATCCCGGTCCCTACAATAATATGGGCGTTCCGGCAGCCAAAATTTATCACTATGTGTTTAACGGTTACGGCAATATCGCCAATATGGCCTCGGGAACGGCCAATCCCTATTTTGTGCGTATGGCATCCTCGCCCAACGCCAGTGTGTTCGAAGACGTATTGGCTCAGCATCCCACCTTCTTTACGCTTTGGCTGGGCAACAACGATGTGCTGTGGTATGCCACTTCGGGTGGCGCCGGAACCGACCAAACCGGCAACACCGACCCCAGCACTTACGGGCCCAACGATTTGACCGACCCCGGGGTGTTTGCCTTCATCTACAATCAAATGCTTCAAGCGCTCACGGCCGGCGGCGCCAAAGGCGTGTTGGCCACCATTCCCGATGTGGCTTCCATTCCCTATATGACCACCGTACCCTACAATCCGGTTCCGCTCGACCAAGCTATGGCCGACGCGCTGAATCAAGCTTATGCCCAATACAACGGCGCCCTTCAACAGGCCTTGGCCGGTGGTTTGATTACCCAAGACGAAGTCACACGGCGCACCATTCATTTCCAAGCCGGAAAAAATGCCGTGGTGCTGGTGGACGAAGACCTCACAGACCTTACATCGCTGAACATTCCCTCCCTGCGCCAAGCCACCGCCGACGACCTCCTTCCCCTGACGGCCGCTTCGGTGATCGGACAACCCGACCCCAACAATCCGCAATTGATTATGGGGGTTACTTCGCCTTTGGGCGACGAATATGTGCTCACGGCCGACGAAACGACCAAAGTGCGCACCGTAACGGCTCAATACAATGCCACCATCCGTGCCTTGGCCCAACAATACGATTTGGCCGTAGCCGATATGGCCGCCGCACTCGACGAACTGGCCGACGGTATCCGCTTGGAAGACAACAGCATTTATACGGCCGACTATTTCAGTGGCGCCGAAACACTACCCAACCTGTTCTTTTCGCTCGATGGTGTTCACCCCAACCGCAAAGGATACGTAATCTTGGCCAACCGCTTCATCGATGCCATCAACGCCAAATACGGATCCACACTGCGCAAATACAACCCCGGTTATTTCGATACCAACATTAGCATATTACCGCATAATTAAACCGGACTTATGACTTTTCCGAAACCACCCGCCAACTATCGGGTGGTTTTTTTATTATGAACTAAAAAATGCCTGTTGATATTTTTTGTGTATGCCAACTTATTTACCTTTGCTCCTGAAAATCCCGGACACCGCCATGAAGCGCGCCGATAGCATCAGACATTATATCAACCGGAAACTCTATGAATTCTACAAATGGCGCTACCAGCATATCAGCAACGAAAGCTATATGGCCGTTTTGAGTGTTTTGGTGGGTATTGTTTCGGGACTGGTGGCCGTAACCATTAAAAACTTAACCCATTATATCGAATATTTCCTGCACGAAACATTTATCCGGGATTTTTTCTTTTCCTGGTATTTTATTTTTCCGCTCATCGGTATAGGAATTACCATATTAATTATCCGATACATCATCAAGCACGAAGTGGATGACGGAATTCCGGTGATTCTGCTTTCCATTGCCAAGTTCAAAAGTCTTATTCCGTCCTATCACACTTTTGCTTCACTCATCACAGCCCCGGTTACGGTGGGTTTTGGTGGTTCGGCCGGTTTGGAAGGGCCTTCGGCCCTTACGGGCGGTGCCATCGGCTCCAACCTCGCCCGGGTGCTGCATTTGAACATCAAGCAACGCAACCTGCTTATTGCCGCGGCGGCGGCCGGCACATTTTCGTCCATTTTCAAGGCACCGGTGGCCGGCATTTTGTTTGTGATGGAAGTGTTGAGTTTCGACCTGACGATGACGGCCATGATACCGCTTATTTTGGCTTCGGTGTCGGCCGTGCTTACTTCCTATTTCTTTTTGGGCAAAGACATTCTTTTACACTTCCGCTTGATGCACAATTACAAACTTTCGGAAGTGCCATTTTACATTCTGCTCGGTTTGACTTCGGCCACCACGTCCATCTACTTTATACGTATGTATTTTGCCACCGGAAAATGGTTAAAGCAATTGGGTAGCCGCACCTATCGTTGGTTGGTGGGCGGAGTATTGCTCGGTGTATTGACTTTTTCACTTCCTCCGCTCTATGGCGAAGGATACGACGGCATCAACCATTTGCTTCAAGGCGATGTGCAATATATCGTCAATAATTTCCCTGTTGCTTTTGATGCGAACATGACCCATTTTGTCATAGCCGCATTGGTTTTGTTGGTTACTTTTAAGGTTGTAGGGCTTAGTTTAACTCTTCATGCAGGTGGTATTGGTGGTGTGTTTGCTCCTTCCATGTTTACGGGTGCGCTTTCGGGTTATGTTTTGGCATTACTGCTGAATTATCTCTTCCCGTCCTTACAACTCCCTCCCGAAAATTTTGCCTTGGTGGGCATGGCCGGCGCCATTGCCGGCATCATCCAAGCCCCCTTGATGGCCGTGTTTTTGATTATGGAAATCACGGGCGGACAGGAACTCATCGTCCCCCTTATGATTGTGGCGGCACTTTCCTACCTAATCAGCAAGCGCACGGTCAAATACAGTTTGTACACCATGCAATTACGTGGGCGCAGTTTTATTCCCACCCACGACAAGGACAAATTCGCCGGATATATGGTGGAATTCGACCGCGTGCTGGAAACCGATTTCATACCCGTAAAACCCGATATGAGTCTGGGCGTTATGGTCAAAAAAGTGGTGGTCAAATCCAAGCGCAACCTATATCCGGTGCTGGACAAAGACGGATATTTTATCGGGCTGTTGGGTTTGGACGACGTTCGCACCATTATGTTCGACCGCGACAAATACGACAAGGTTTTTATTCGCGATTTGATGCACAAGGCCCCGCAGGTGATTATTCGTGAAAGTGATGACTTCCAATCGGTGATGAAAAAATTCCAGCAAACCGGTGCTTGGAACCTGCCCGTTATCGACAAGCAAGGCCGGTATTTGGGTTTCATTTCCAAATCCAAACTGCTGAGCATTTACCGCAAAAAATTGCTTGAACTCACTTCGGAGTAGTTTTTTAGGGGACTATAATTTTTAATATTATTTTACTCCAAAAAAACTTCAAAATGGATTGGGGGTTTAGGTTGAATGGTAACAAATTGGGAGGAACTGCCTCAAAGGATGTGATAGAACCTCTACTGGCAAAAAAATAAAATATTCATACAAACAAATTAGGTATGTTTGAACATCCTTTTGAAATGTATGTGGAGAATAAATTTTGAGAAATTATTCCAAGCATGTTTTAGGGGTTTAATATTCCTAAGTTTGTATCATATCTAATCACAAAAAAATTGATATTTTTGTTCTCAAAAGGAGTAATAAATTGAATGCCATAGTTATTAAAATTCATTATGTAAATAAACATTAAAATTTAATATTTTAAAAATGAAAAAATTATATCCAGTTTTCATTTTTCTTTTTCTTGGGATATTGCAGCTTCATGCACAAAACTGGCAAGAATTAATAAAATTAACTCCCACCGTTAGAGATACAATAGGACGTTTCGGCCGTCAAGTTTCCATGTCTGGAAACTACGCCATTGTTGGCGCATTGGATCGCTATGACATTAATAATGGGAATCCAATGGAAGGTGCAGGATCGGCATATATTTTCGAGCGAGACTCCATGGGTCAATGGAACTTGGCACAAAAAATAGTTGCATCAGATAGAGATGAATGGGACGGTTTTGGCTGGTCCGTCTCCATATCAGGAAATTATGCTATTGTGGGAGCCCCCTATGAAGACCATGATTTAAGCGGTATGAATCCTTTACGAAGTAGCGGATCAGTTTATATTTTTGAACGCGACTTATCAGGACACTGGAATCAAATACAAAAAATCACAGCACCTGAAAGGGATTTAGAAGATTTTTTTGGCTGTTCTGTTTCCATTTCAGGTAATCAAGCGGTTGTTGGTGCATACTTAGATGATGGGAATAATAATTCGAGTAGTGGTGTTGGCTGCGCATACATCATCAAACGAAATAGTACAGGACGATGGAGTATTATGCAAAAATTAATGGCATCAGATGGGAATGGCGGTGACAAATTCGGCTGGTCTGTTTCCATCTCAGGTCAATATATTATCATTGGAGCTAGGGATTGTGGTAGTTATGACAACCAAGGTAATTTTCATTGGGGCACGGGTGCTGCCTATATCTTTGAGCAAGATTATACTGGACATTGGAATGAAGTTCAAAAAATATCGCCTCCCACTTGGGATCAAAATAGGGGGGATAGTTTCGGAGGGAGTGTTTCCATCTCCGGTAATTATGCTATTGTAGGAGCTCGTTTTGATAATAACGATATTACGCCGGGAAATGAAGTAAATAATGCGGGCTCTGCTTATATTATTGAACGGGATCGTTTGGGTAATTGGAGTATTGTCCAAAAAATTGTTGCCCCGAATAGGAGTGAGGATGATTTATTTGGAAATTCCGTTTCTATTTCTGATAATTATGCCATTGCAGGATGTCCATTTGATGACAAAGATAGCACGGGAATCAATCCATTGAATAATGCTGGGGCGGCTTATATTTTTGAACGGAACGATTATGGGGAATGGAATCTGTTGCAAAAAGTAGTTGCTTCCGACAGGGCTATTGGCGATACTTTCGGAAACGCTGTTTCTATTTCAGACAATGCTATTATTATTGGAGCCCCATTTAAAGATGCAGATATGAATAACGGGAATATAATCAGCGATGCGGGTTCAGCATACATTTTTGAAAATGAGGCCATGGGTATTTTTAACAATATTTATGAGTTACAAACAAAAGTTTATCCGAATCCTACAAGCGGGGAATTTACTATTGATTTAGGAAAAATATATTCGAATATTACAATTTCCATTTCGGATCTATCAGGAAAAAATTTATATGAGCGGTTTCTTCAACAAACACAAATAATTCATATTTCCATTGGAAACCTACCCGCAGGAGTGTATTTGCTAAGTGTTCAGTCGGATAATAAGGTAGGTTCAATAAAATTGCTTAAACGATAAAATTATATAATATTTTACCGCGCCAGCGGGCGTAGCGGTATCCTTGCGCCGCAGCCGGCGAATGTTTTTGTGCGGCGGCGGGGACTCCGAGCTCCGACGAGGAGGCATACGCACGCCGCCATACAAAAACCGCCGGATGCAAGCAAGATAGGAGCGGAGCACGCGACGGCGCCACGTGAACGCCGGCGGGTGCGAAAGCGCTCCGTCGCCTTGAAGCAATCGCCGGTGCGTGAACGTGTGCGGCGGGGCGCCCTAATAATCCCCCAAAAAATCAAGCCAAATACTCTCCACGCGCCGCATCGAAGTGCAGGAAAAGAAACAGGAAAATCACAAAATTCCACAGCGACGACCCGCCGTAACTGACAAACGGAATGGGAATGCCCACCGTAGGGAACAAGCCCATGGTCATCAACACGTTTAGGAACAGATGAACGGTCAAAAAAGCCGCCAAGCCATAACCGAACACAGCCGCAAAGCCATTCTTTTGACGCTCGGCCAAAAAATAAAGCCGGATGATAAAAATCACATACAGCATCATGAATATGCCCGCACCTATAAAACCGAATTGCTCGGCAATGGCCGTAAAAATATAATCGGTATGCTGTTCGGGAATAAACCGGCCCTGCAACTGACTGCCGCGCCCCAAACCGCGCCCTTCCACTCCACCGTTGGCAATGGCTATCAGAGATTGTCGCAAATGGTAACCCGCACCCTTTTCGTCTTTGAGCTTGCCCAACATAATTTCAATGCGCTGCTGCTGGTGAGGTTTGAGCACTTGACGAAATCCGAATATTCCTGCCCGTGTCCAAAGCATACTGAGTCCGCCGGCAATAACTACCCAAAGCAATAATCGCATTCTTTGCCGTTTGCCCACCCAAATCCAAATCATCAATGCAACAAGCAAAGTCAATAATCCCACTGCCAACATGACAAACCGGTAGTCATACCGCACCGACAGAAAAAACAAGAATACGGCCCATAGCAACGGCAACAAAATTTGGGCTTTCAAACCGAAACGATATAACACAATGGTAAATGCCGCCACAAAAACCAAAACGGTTCCCATATCGGGTTGCAACAAAATAAGTCCTACGGGAATGCCAATGAGCATCAGCACTTTCAGAAAATCAACAATCCGGTTTATGGAAAAATTCCTGTCGGTCAGTAATTTAGCCAATCCCAAACTCACCATCCATTTGGCTGTTTCGGCTGGTTGGAAACCGAAACCGCCCACCCGGAACCACGAACGGGCACCCGAAACCTTGTGCCCGGCCACCAAAACCAAGGCCAAGAGTAACAAAGTCACCAAATAAAAAACGGAACTCCACCGCATAAAAAACCTGTGCTGGGTCAGGGCAATCAATCCGGCAAAAACCAAGGAAACCATCAACCATAAGCTTTGCTTACCCGCATGGCTGTGCCAAAAATCCGTATCCGGAAAATGGTAGCGATCCACCATGGCAATCATGATAATCCCAAAACCGGCAAGCAACAGAAAAAGCAATATGCTGAGCCAATCGTAATCCCAAAAATGTCGTTCACGGCTTCGAACCATTGGCTTTCATTTGATAGATGGAGGTTAAATCGGCTTGTAGCACCCTTTCCAAAAGGTCGGTGCGTGTGATACGTCCCTGCAAAAATTTCTCGATAATCAGTGTAGCGATGGGTCCTGCCAGCGTGGCGCCATAGCCACCGTTTTCGATAAATACCGAAACCACAATACGCGGGTGATTCATCGGTGCGAACGCCACGAAAATCGAATGGTCGGGCAGCGAGATTTTTTTTCCGTCCCTGCGGATAAAATTTTGGGACGTTCCCGTTTTTCCGCAAATTTCCAGTCCGGGCACTTCGCTATACCGGGCCGTTCCCTTGGTAAACACTTCGCGCATACCGCGTATGACAGGATCGAAATACACACTATCGATACCGGTGAAGTGCTTGGTGCGAAACCTGGCAGGCAAAACCGTGTCTTGAATTTGGCGGACAAAATGCGGCGTATAATACCATCCGCGGTTGGCTATGGCGGCCGTCATATTGGCCAATTGGATGGGCGTTACCAACACCTGCCCTTGGCCGATACCGTTGGAAATGATGTTCATGGCCTTCCAACGGCGATGGCCGAAATAGCGATGGTAATAACTGCTATCGGGTATGTTTCCTTTGCTCCCGATGGGTAAATCATAGCCCAAATAACGGCCCAAACCGAAGCGCTTGACCGCATCGGCCCATTTTTGCTGACCCAATGGTGCGCTACCAAAACTATTGACGATTTCCAAGTAGGTTTTGGAAAAATACGTATTGCAGGAATACGGAATGGCGTAGGACAAATTCACGGGACCATCTCGGCCGCAGTGGCAATGCATAAAACGGTTACCATAGCGAAAACCGTGGTGGCAAACATATTTGGTCCACGGACGGATGGCGCCCGTTTGTTGTCCTATCAGCGCATTGACTAGCTTAAACGGCGACCCGGGGGGATAGGTACCCAATAAGCTCCTGTCGAACAGCGGTTTGTTTACTTTGTCTTTAAGCCAACGGCCTATGAACCTGTTGCGGTCGCGGCGGGTAAGCAATTCGGGGTCGTAGGAAGGTGCCGTAACCAATGCCAACACTTCGCCCGTAGCGGGATCCAGCACCACTACGGCACCATGCTTGCCTTGCATCAAGGTGTCGATAAAGGCCTGTAATTCTATGTCGATACTAATGTGTAAATCCTTGCCGGGAATGGCGGCCGTGTCGCGCCGCCCCTTGGCATAGGGCCGGGTGATCCGGTTGTATTTATCGCGTTCAAAGTAACGAACGCCCTTGCGGCCGCGTAAAATTTTTTCATAATATTTTTCCAATCCGGCCACGCCCACCCAGTCGCCTTGACGGTAGAAGGGGTCTTTTTTGACCAAGCCGGGGCCGGCTTCTTGCAAATAGCCCAGCACATTGGCCGCATGCGCAGTATGGTATTTGCGCATATGTCCGCGTTGCACGCTAAACCCGGGAAATTCATGTCGCAATGCCATAAAACCCGCAATGTCGTTTTTCAGATAACCGTTGGCGATCATCGAAGGTTTGATACGCGAATAACGATAGGCCCTACGGATTTTATGTCGCAGCTCGTTTACTTCCATTTGTAGCAATCCGGCCAGACGGACGGTGTCGAACGAGCGGGTTGCCGAAGGCGTAATCCAAACCGAATAAACCGGCTGGTTGGATGCCAACAAACGCCCTTTACGGTCGTAGATAAATCCGCGTGGCGGCGTAATGTATTCCTTGGTCAATGCATTGAGCACCGCATCTTTCTTGTAGGCATTGGGCAATAGTTGCAAATAGGCCAAGCGTGCTTCCACCGTGAGGAGTAGCAACACGACAAACAATACGATGAGCTTGAACCTGTTGTTCATTGCAACCTACGTGTTTGAAGGTTTATACACGAACAAGCCCGTAAAAATCCACAGAAAAAACCAGGTTTCGAAACCATGCATAAGGATGTTACCTATCCGGAAAAATACATAGGTAACCGACATACCGTCGAAGAAGTAAAACAGGATTTCGAAAACCATTATTTGAACGGCCATTATCAATGCACGCCGCAAAAATCCCGCATTGAGTTCTAAACGTGATTTTTCGCGCAATGGGTCTGCCGTCCACCGGTCATAGAGTTTTTGCAGGCCGGCAAAACTTAGTAAGGCCGCAGCATACAGTCCTCCGGTGCCGGAAAAGGTGTCGATAATTAATCCCGTAGCAAAAGCCATAAGTAACAAATTCCTGGTATTGATTTGACGATGATATATTAATAAGGGCAACAGGAAAAAATGCGGTATAAAGGGCAAAACATATCCCACATTGACCATCCAAAAAACATGGATAATCAACGAAACAATCCAAATAAAAAGAAACTTACGGCTCATTGTTCAAACTATCCAGGGCTTGTCGTA
Source organism: Flavobacteriales bacterium (assembly GCA_027023475.1). GTDB lineage: Bacteria > Bacteroidota > Bacteroidia > Flavobacteriales > Flavobacteriaceae > JAADED01. The sequence continues at coordinate 2,025 of JALVVJ010000031.1, read as the reverse complement.
AATTATGATGAATAACATAGGCCAGTCGAAACCGCCGGAAATCGGTAAAAGGGCGTAATAAGAGCACTTTTGTCCGGCTTTGGGTGTCGATGCGGATACTATCTACCCGTCCCACCGGAATACCCGGGGCAAAGATCAATGAATTTCCGGTGGTTACCAAAGTGTCGCCGGGGCTAACTTCGGCTTCGAAAGGAACATCGGTAACTCGCACCAGGGGAAAAATACGATAATCGGGTTGAATAAATCCCGTTACTTCACTCTGAGGTAAACCAACCAAGAGTGTGAACTGCGGATTGTAGATGGTGATAACCTTGGCAAAGCGGTTGGACAGTGCCCTAACGGTGCCCACAACGCCTTGTGACGAAACTACACCGTCATCCGGTGCAATATTATCGGTAATGCCTTTGTCTATGATGATAAAATCAAATCCCGAACGGTAGTTTTTATTAACCACTTCGGCCGGAATAAAATGAAAGCCCTTGGGAATGCCTAATACCGGACGCCGGTTATACAATTGTTCGTATAGTTTTTTGTTTTCCTGCTGCAAGGCGCGGTTTTGTTCGTTCAGGTAATAATAATTCCCTATCAGATTGATTTTTTCGGTTACCAAATTCATACCGTTAAACGTCCAGCGGTTGATTACAGAGCCCGCTCGGGCCCGGTTTTGGGCCAGCAACACCAAGGAAATGCTTAGCAGAAGCAGAAAAAGGAAAAAATCCCCGTAACGCTTCAAAAAACGGAAAATGCCCAACATAAGCTAGCGCAGCAAAACGCCTTTGTAACGGTCAAAGTCTTTAAGCACTTCGCCCGAACCGCGGATTACGGCTCGCAAAGGGTCTTCGGAAATGTGCACCGGCAATCCCGTGGCTTCGGTTATCCGGGTATCCAAACCGCGCAGCATGGAACCGCCGCCGGCCAAGTAAAGCCCGCTTTTGTAGATGTCGGCGGCCAATTCGGGCGGTGTGTGGGCCAGGGTTTCCATAATGGCATCTTCGATATGGATGAGCGATTTTTCCAAGGCCTTGGCCACCTCATCATAGGTGATCACCACTTCCTTGGGTTTTCCGGTGATCAAATCGCGTCCCTGGACGGCCAATTCATCGGGCGGATTGGGCAAATGATCCATAGCCGACCCGATTTCGATTTTGATACGTTCGGCCGTGCGTTCGCCAATGTAAAGATTGTGTTTGGAACGCATATAGTAGATGATGTCGTAATTAAACACATCACCGGCGATTTTGACCGATTTTTTTACGGCTATTCCACCAAGGGCAATCACTGCAATTTCGGTGGTTCCCCCGCCTATGTCAATAATCATGTTTCCTTCGGGTTTTTGAATATCGATTCCCACACCGATGGCCGCAGCCATGGGTTCATGAATCAGATATACATCGCTGGCATTCACACGTTCGGCCGAATCGCGTACGGCCCGTTTTTCCACCTCGGTAATGCCCGAAGGAATACAAATAACCATTTTGAGCTTGGGGGCAAAAAAACTTTTATTGAATTGCGGAACCTTGCGGATAAACGCCTCAATCATTTTCTCCGATGCCTCGAAGTCGGCAATAACGCCGTCTTTAAGCGGCCGGATGGTTTCGATTTGTTCGTGGGTTTTTCCTTGCATCAAAGCCGCTTCTTTACCCACGGCAATTATTTTTCCTGTTTTGGTATCGCGAGCCACAATCGAAGGGCAGTCCACCACAATCTTGTCGTTGAAAATGATCAACGTATTGGCCGTGCCCAAATCAATGGCGATTTGTTTCTGGAAAAAATCAAAAAAGCCCATAGGTCCGTTCCTTAATCGGTTTATTATGAATGTCAAAAATACAAAAAATATTTGGGGCTCGAAGCAGGTTTTTTTCGATTATTTTTTATGCATACATAACCCCACCTTTATGGAATCCTCAAATCCGCAAGTTCAAAAAACACAAAGGAGTTTAAAAGGATATTATCTTTTTTAGGGCGAAAAATGGTAAAATCGTAATGGATTTGTGCCTGATTTTTTCTTTTTGGACACACCTTCCC
>JALVVJ010000030.1 GCA_027023475.1 Flavobacteriales bacterium | reverse complement strand
CCGTGTTCCATCCGTCCGGCGGAATTGATGCGCGGGGCCAGCACAAACACCAGGTCGGACACTTCCCATTGCTTGCGGCGCATAGTGCGCATCAGCACTTTGAGTCCGGGCCGGGGCATCAGGTTCAACTGTTGCAATCCGAAATACATCAAAGTGCGGTTTTCGTCCACAATGGGCACAATGTCGGCGGCAATGCTCACGGCCAACAGGTCCAGGTAGGGAATAATTTTGTCAATCGTATGCCCTTCCTCGGCATTGAGGGCTTGAATGATTTTGAAAGCAATGCCGGCACCGCTCAATTCCTTGAACGGATATTTACAATCCTTTTGTTTGGGGTTCAGAATGGCCACAGCGGGAGGTAATTCTTCGCCCGGCGTATGATGGTCGCCGATGATCACGTCCACGCCGCGGTCGCGGGCGCGCTTCACCTGTTCCACGGCCTTGATGCCACAATCCAAGGCAATCATCAGTCCGAAACCGTTGTCGGCGGCATAATCCACACCGCGGAACGAAATACCGTAACCCTCTTTGTTGCGGTCGGGGATGTAAAATTCCAAGTGCGGATATCGTTCGCGCAAAAACGAAAACAATATGGCCACGGCCGTGGTGCCGTCCACATCATAATCGCCGTAAACCAAAATTTTCTCGCCCCGGGACATAGCTTCGCGTATGCGCCGCACGGCTTTGTCCATATCCTTCATCAGGTAGGGGTCGTAGATGTCGTCCAGCGAGGGTTTGAAAAATTTACGGGCTTGGTCGTAGCTTTCAATGCCCCGGCGCACCAAAAGCCGCGCGATTTTGTAAGGCACATTGAGCACTTCTTCCATATGCCTTACAGCGGCGGGGTCGGGTTCGGGGGCAAAGGTCCATTTCATCGTTACAAAAATACGGAAATATATGGCCGTTATAGCAAAAATTGTTCCGAATTTCGACCACCGGAAAGCCAGGAAACCGGAAAAGCAAAATATTTACTTATGGCCGCCGCCAAATCCAAGTGTGGACACCACGAGCCGACAGTTCGGATTTAAGCGTCCAGGCGGTTTGCGGGTCGGACGTGCCGTCCACCGCTACCAGATAAAGACCCTTGGCGTTGGTGCCGGCCAGGCGGGCGCGGGGGAAACGTTTTTGCAGATCGGCCACAAGGCGTTCGGCGTTGCTCCTGGCGCGGAATGCCCCCGCAATAAGCCAATAGGCGGGTTCGGTTCGGCCGGTGGAATTTTGTTCAAAAGGCCGGGCCGTATCCGTTGTGCTCCGGGCCGTGGTTTGTGTTTTCGGTGAATACAAATGCACGGGCGGAAAACTTTCGTGCAAACTGTATCCGGCGTGTTGCACACCGGCGGGAAGCGCCGTGGAACGCTTGCCCGGTTGCTGCCAAACCAAAAATCCTCCGATAAGCAATGCCGCGGCCACGCCCATCCAAGGACGCACCCGTAGGCCCGAACGCTCTGCCGGAGGGGTAAAGTCCAAAATTTGCGGATGGAATTCGGTATGTCGTATTTTTTTCTTGGGAGATTCGACCGGTTGAACAACAGGCGCGTCTTTGGCTGATCCGGCGACTGCGTGTTCGGCAGCCACGGGACCGGCTTCCGGTTTTTGCTTGGCGCGCACCACGGGATGCAGGCCGAAGGCCTCGGGCAGGAAATTGGTTTCGGCCAAGGGGGTAAACAACAATTTACCTTGTTCGCGCGCCAAAGTTCCCAAGCCCTTCAAATACAAGCGACCGCTCCGGTCGAGTTCTTCGTGCCACGAATCCACGAAGCGGCGAATGAAATGCCGGGCCGTTTCGCGGTTCATTTTTTCGCCGCGGGCCACGGCATCGGTCAAGGTGCCGTCGTCGTCGGTAAGGCGGGGATTAAACGTAATGGCCTTCGAGGGCGGAAAAAAAGTGGCTTTTTCGTCCACATAATACGCCGGCCGCCGCCGCCCGATAAACGTGCCCAAATCCGGCACGGTTACCAAATCGTAGCGGTAAAGCAAATCGGCAATATAGCGTTCCAAACTCTGTTTCATTGCTACAAAGTTAGAATTTTTTTCGGTTTACCGGGAATATTCCGAAACAAAAATGCGTAACTTTGCCTTGAAAAAACACTGCTAAAATGGCCATTACCAAAGACATAACCATCGAAGATTTGGTGGAAGATTATCCCTTTGCCGAAGAATTTTTACGCGTGCGTGGCATCAAATGTATCCGTTGCGGCGAACCCATTTGGGGCACTTTGGAAACCGCCTGCAAGGACAAAGGTTTTACCGACGAGCAAATCGACGAAATCGTGCGCGAAATGAACCGGATTGCCCAAGACCCCGAGAAAATGAAAGACCCGGGCGAAGGCCTTCCGCGTATTGATGTGCGCAAGCCGGAGGATTAAGATTTTTTATTTTCGGGCGCCCGGCCGCTTACGTTCGCACAAGCCGGCGTCCTTCGCCTCCGGCTTGTCCGGCGGCGTGCTCACGTAGCGCCCGCCGCGTGCTCCGCTTTTATCTTGCTTGCATCCGGCGGTTTTTGTATAGCGGCGTGCGTATGCCTCCTCGTCGGAGCTCGGAGACTCCGCCGCCGCACAAAAACGGCTCGCCGGCTGCTGCGCAAGGATACCGCTTCGCCCGCTGGCGCAGTCAAGGCCGGCTTCGCCGGCCTTCAATGTTTGCAGTAGCGGAATAATCATTAAACCCGAATGCTTCAACCAAGGCAGGATACCCCATTGTAGCCGCGCGATTCATCGCGCGGGAAAGCGATTCATCGCGCGGGAAAGCGATTCATCGCGCGCCAAAAAGCGCCAGGGATGGAAGCGGTTATGCGCGGGCGGCGCGCCGCAGGCCTGCCGTGGCGCCGGGGCGACCAGCGGGGAGCCACGACCGCCTCGCTCGCAGGGCAAGAGCGGGCCGCCTGCGCATTTGAGCGGACAGCCCGGTGGCTGCCACGTGAGTGCCGGCCGGTGTGAGGGCGGTTTGTCGTCCCGAAACGACGGCCGGTGCGGCGTAGCCGCCACGAACGTGAGCAGCCAGGCGCCCTAAACACAAAAAAATCAACCCAATTTCTCCTTCAAATAAGGCGTCCAAAGCGAACGACCGTCGGCCACCAATTGCTCGGGCGTGCCGGAAAAAACGATATTGCCGCCGCCTTCGCCGCCTTCGGGGCCCAAATCCACAATATAATCCGCCGACTTGACCACCTCGGGATTGTGTTCGATGACCAAAATGCTGTGCCCGTTTTCAATCAGCCGGTCGAAAGCCGCCAACAGCTTGCCGATGTCGTGAAAATGCAAACCCGTGGTGGGTTCGTCGAACAGGAAAAGCACGGGCTCGGTGCGGTCACCCTTGATCAGATACGACGCCAGTTTGAGCCGTTGGGCTTCGCCGCCCGAAAAGGTGGAAACCGGCTGGCCCAACTTGACATAGCCCAAGCCCACATCCTGCAAAACCTGCAAACGGCTGGCGATGGATTCCTGTTCGTAAGTTTTAAAAAAATCCACGGCCTGGTCCACAGTCATTTCCAGGATGTCGTAAATGTTTTTTCCGTGGAAACGCACTTCCAGGATTTCGTCTTTGAACTTACGTCCGCCACAGGCCTCGCAGGTGATTTCCACGTCGGCCATAAACTGCATTTCGATATGTATCACGCCTTCGCCTTTGCACACCTCGCAACGGCCGCCCGGCACATTGAACGAAAAATGGCGGGCACTCAGTTTCATTTGCCGTGCCCTTTTTTGCAGGGCCATCAAAATGCGAATGTCGTTGTAGGCCTTGATGTAGGTAACCGGATTGGAACGCGAACTGCGCCCGATGGCGTTTTGGTCGATAAGCTCCACGTTTCTCAGACTTTTCCAGGCGCCTTCCAGGGCGTCGTGAGCGCCGGCCTTGGGGCCGTATTTGAACAATTTTTGGTGCACGGCCGGATAGAGCACTTCGTTGACCAAGCTGGACTTCCCGCTGCCCGACACGCCCGTAACCACCGTAAGCGTGTGCAGGGGAAACGAAAAGTCGATGTTTTTCAGGTTATGATGCCGCACGCCGCGCAGGATGATACGGTCGGCGCTATGGCGCCGGGCGCGGGGCACGGGAATGCTTTTCCGTCCCGACAAGTATTGCGCCGTCAGCGTGTCGGCCTTCATCAGTTGATTCAAATCCCCTTGGGCTACCACCCGGCCGCCCAAGGCACCGGCGCCGGGGCCCATATCAATGATGTGGTCGGCGGCACGGATGATTTCTTCGTCGTGTTCCACCACCACCACGGTGCTTCCTTTGTCGCGCAGGTTTTTCAGCA
>JALVVJ010000029.1 GCA_027023475.1 Flavobacteriales bacterium | reverse complement strand
ATACCATAGAGTTGTCCGCCCTCCAACCAGCGGGCATAGGTGTGGGCTTCAAGTTGTTTTTGCAGCCATTCTTTATTTTTTACACTTGGCTCTTTTCCGTCGACAAAAATGTATTGATACCAAGTTTCGTCGGTTTTATAGGCATAGGTTCCGGTAGTTTTGTTCCATTTGCCCAGAAAGCCCATCCAAGCGGAATTCAAATAAAACGACACCGTAAACATCCGGTCGTCAAGGATAGGCGTTATACGATACAGGGTTTTCTGTTGGGTATCGCTATAAAAAGCACAGCCCAATAACATGCCAATATGCTTGGGCAAACGAAATGCTTGTGCATTCAGGCGATCCAAATCATTGTAATATGAGAAATCTTCTTCAATCAGGGTTCCGAACTCCGTGGAAAGATTCTTCAAAATGATTTTATCGGCCAAAAAACTGTCTTTCGGCGCATCCACAAAATCCTGATAATTACCCAAATACTGCGGAAAAATCCGGCGGCCGTAATCGTTGATTTTTAAAATGGCGTCAGTAAACGGATATTTGTTGTTTTTCAAATGAAATACAAACATTCCTATGCCATTCGGATAAAAATTCAAAGTAACATCCTCTATTTCCAAGCTGTAAATTTCATTTTCGCCTTCGGAATTTTTGATATGAATTTCATATTCAGGCGTTAGTCCTTCGGTTTTACGATATTGATATTGCAGCACATTGAGAATTTTATCCTCTTCCGTGTCTTTCAAATTCAACACGTCCCTGACCTGCGGAAAGAAATAGACAAACTCATTGTAGGTATGATAATTATCGTAGATTTTATGCCTAAACTCGAATTCTTCCCAAAAATCGGACGAAATATGCTTTTTGATTTCTTTTAAATCGGGATATAAATTTTCCTTTTTCCCTTTTTCTTTTTTTTGATAGCGAAAAGGAAAAACAAAAATGTGTTTGCTGTAAAACTTCGTTTCGCTCATCGTTCCAAATATTTTTTCAAAACCCGCATTCCCACCCGGGCATCGAACAAGGCGTTATGTTGCACGCCTTCGGGCAATTGCTCCGGCGAAAGCAATTGGCTTCGCGGCGTGTCGGGTTCCACGCCCTTGCACAGGAGCAAGGTAGCCAAATCCATTGCCATATAGTGGATTTGCGACGGAATTTTCCGGGCGCCGCCAAACAATTCGCAAAAAAACACCCAATCGTAGTGCGGCACGTCGGCCCAAATGCGGATATGCGGGATGATATTACCTTTGTCATCCTTTTTGGTGCCGAATTGATTCAACCAAATTTTGAGTGCGGATGCAACTTCCGAACGGTTGCCACGGATATACATTTTGTCCAAATTCCGGCTTTCGTTGTCTTTGGATAAAATCAGCTTACCAATGACGTTTGCTATAATCCATTGTTTATCATTGCCGGCTTTGGTCAGGTCGTAATCCGTAAACTCGGCATAAAATTCTTTTCCGTCCTCACTCACCAGGGCCAGCGAAATAAGGTCGGCATTCTGTTGGAGCAAGGTGAATTCGGTGTCGAGGACGAGGTTGAAATACTTCACGTTCATATGCCTACTCAACTATAAATATTTCGGGCGTTTCATTATCCAAGTCATAGGTTGCCTCGATTTTTTTGAAATCCTTGGACGTAGCCGTGTCCCTTACAAACATAAATTGAACTTTGTCTTCCTTGTAGGTTTTGAATTTAAAGGTATAGGGGCCGCCATCATTGACCGTTCCGCTGTCGGTTACCTTGTATGTGGTGAGAATATTGATATGCCTGGTTACTTTATTTTTGTCCTTATCCATCAATTCCAAGGTAAAGCTGTGCTCCACCATTTCGGGCAGTTCGATATAATCGTCAGGATGGTCAACCGACTTGACCTCATGACGATAAAAGGCCGAGTGGATATCATCGCTCACGGTCAAAGTGAAGGGGTCGAAATTCATCGCCTCGGCCCGTTGGTATTGCTCAATGGCCCGGTGGGTCAGATTGGCTGCTTCGTTGACCGATTTCTTAAAATGCTTACGCGCACGGCCCAATTTGTATTTAAGCCACATATAGCGGACAAAAACAATAAAATAAATACCCAAAAATAATTCCACCAAATACAAGAAAGTAGGAAGCATATCTTCGACGCCGTAGCCCAATTCGCGCATGCCAGCATCGATTTCATATTTAACACGTTGGTAACTCAACCAGGTAATGATCGTCAAAAAAATGATAGCCAAACCAATACCAATGTAAAAGTTCTTGTTGGATTCTCGCCTGACCTCATCTTCAATTTCTTCATCGATTTTTCCGTCATTATGCGGATTCAACCGGCGTTCAAAATATAAAAACGAACGCAGTTCCTTGGAAAGTTTGTAACCGATAAGGTGTGAAATAAGAATCCCCACCCCGAAAAAGGCCGCGGCAATGGCCCAATCAAACCGGCTGATTTCGCGATAAATTTCTTTGCTAATCAAAAATTCCACCACAGCCACACCAAAAAACAAAATTGTCAGAATCACCACCAAAGTGATGTTGATAATGCTATCCATATGCGACAACAAATCTTCCAAATAGCGGATTTTGTTTCGCGTTTCGCGTGCATGATTGATGCTGTGGTTCGCTTGTTTGGCCAAACTATCGGCATTCCGATAATAAGTCATGGCCTTGGCGTGCTGATTGGAGATGCCGGCATTGGCGTTTTGTAGTTGTGCATTCATAGGGCTAATATTTTTTGATTAATGTTTTTTATGTTTATAGTATGAAATGAATCCGTCGACCGATTCGAAGCGCTGCGGTTTGACGCCTTGAAACACGGACAAATCTTTCCATCCTACCACATACAAATTTCCGTTGTTCATTTTCAGCTTCAAAGGTTCCTTACTGTGGTCGGCGTCGTGGACACCGTCGCTGACTATTAACACTTCCACATTGTCGTAATCCTGATATCCGGCCTCGCTCAATTTGGTTTCCAGACTCTCCAAAGCACCACGTATGTCGGTAACATCCCGACCTTTGTAAGGTTTGTAATTGATCACATGCGGTACTATGGTGTTTTGAATAAATTCTTCGATTTTTTTTCGGTTGGCTTGTGCCAAACCGGCATTTTGTTGTTTGATTTCTTTGTTTTGCTTGTTGATATGTGCCTTTTCGCTAAGTTTGGCGTCTTTGGGAATGGTTTTCAAGGGCTTAGGACAATCCAAATCTAGCAAGTAGAAATTTTTGTCTTCGGGAGTGGGATTTCCTATAACACGAACGGCTATTTGTCCGCAATATTCGGCGGCAAAGGCATCGAACAATACCCTGTATTTTTCCGGCGTGAGTTTCCTTATGGCATCGGTTGAACCCGAGCGGTCTTCCATTACCACAAATAGTGCGTATTTTTTGTTGACTCCAAATTTCTTTCCCTTCCCGTCCGTCGGGCAATTTCCTGCCAAAAGGAATAACCCGAAAATGAAAAACAAAACCTTTTTATTCATAATTGTTTTTTGCCGTTAAATTTAATAAAAAATATTCTATAAAAACCATTTTCTTGTGTTTATTTTTTTACAATCACGTTTGGAGGAACTGATATTTAATTTAGAATTAATAAAAATATCATTCGGGCATAAAACCAATACTAATGATTTGTGATGAATTATTGTCAATTTCGGATGTAAATATTTCCATATTCAATTATAATTTCCTATTGACTTGGCTCCGCGCCAGGGATGGAAGCGGTATGAAGCGCCGCTCCGCCGTAGGCCTGCCGTGGCGGCGAGGCGACCAGTGGGGAGCCGCGTACGCCACGTTTGCAGGGCAAGAGCGGAGCAAGCTGAATAGGAGCGGACAGCCCGACGGCGCCACGTGAGGAACGTCCGTCCGCTAGCATGCTCCGTCATCGCGAAGCGGCGGCCGATGCTCCGAAGGTGCTCCGAACGTGTGCGAGCGAAGCGAGTCCCGCCTCATGAATGCGCCGCAATTTGAACGAAGTGAATAAGTGCGGCTTAGCATTGCAGCAAGCATAAAATTATCACACCAAGTTTTGTTCTTTTTGCCGATAACGGCATTGCCCATCCTTGCCATAGCTACGGCTATGCCTTCGGATTGCCTGCTTTGTTCTCGACAAAATTAACTTCAAATTTTCCGACATTTTACGCTTGCTGCAATGCTGCATGAATGAGGGCGGAGCGGCGGGGCGCCCGAAAAAATATTTCGCAGATTATGGTTATCCGAAATTTTTATACATTTGTGCTTGTTTAGAACAATTCTAAATAATGAAGTTGTCCGAACTACGTAAAGGTGAAAAAGCACGCATCATTGCTTGCGCCGACGATATTCCGCTCAAACTGGTGGAAATGGGCTGCTTGCAAGGACGCGAAATTCAATTTCTCTGCGCCGCACCTTGGGGTTCGCCACGTTATTATCGCCTGGGCAAGGACTACATTGCATTGGACCGCGCCCTAACCGAACGCATCGAAATACGCAAAATCCATGAACCGGAAACAAACCTGGCTACTCGTAGGTAATCCCAACACAGGCAAAACATCCCTGTTTAACAAATGGACGGGACTACGCCAAAAAACCGGCAATTATCCGGGTATTACCGTCAAAAAACAAACCGGAAGTCTGCCGCCGTTGGGCCGGTTGCAAATAACGCTCTGGGACTTACCGGGCGCATACAGCATTCATCCGCATTCGCCCGACGAACAAGTGGTCTTGGAAACCCTGCTTGGCCGGCACGGCGTTTTCGATGGCGTGGTGCTGGTAGCCGATCTGCAACATTTACGGAAAAATCTTTTACTCCTTAGCGAAATCGTGGATTTGGGGTTACCTGTGGTGCTGGTTATCAACATGTGCGACGAAGCCGCCCGCAAAGGTATCCGCATCGACACGCAGGCCATTGAAAAAGATTGGGGCGTTCCCGTTCTGACGGCCAGCGCCAAAAATCATCTTTGCGACCAAACCGCCAACCCGCAAACGCTCGTCGATGCCATGCAACGGGCACGGCAAATGAAAGCCCGGCGCTTCTTCCCCCACTATAAGTTGGAAACTTCCCACTTTCGCCAATTCTTGCAACGTCATACTGACGTCAATGCATACCGGCTTTGGCTTCTTTATACCGAACAAAAAGCCCTGCGCGGCACAGCGCCCGAACAGGAAAAAGACTTGCCTCCCGTGGATCCCGAATACAATGCCGTCAAACACCGGCTGCATCGCGAAGTGGTGCTCCGCTACCGCGATATCGGCCGCCTGCTTGCCAAGGCCTATGCCCAAAAACAAAAAACGGTCCATCCGCTCACCGAACGCATCGACCGGATTATGTTGCATCCGGTCTTGGGCATACTGATTTTTCTACTGGTCATGGCGGGCGTTTTTCAGGCCGTATTTGCCTGGTCGGCCACGCCAATGGAATGGATCGACCGGCAAGGATTACATTTGGCGATATGGCTGCAAAACAGCTTACCGGCGGGCCCGCTAACCGGACTCTTGGCCGACGGTTTAGTGCCCGGACTTACGGGTGTGCTCATGTTTGTGCCGCAAATCACTTTGTTGTTTCTATTTATCGGCTTGCTCGAAGAAACGGGCTACATGAGCCGTATTGTTTTCCTGACCGACCGCCTGCTACGGCCCTTCGGGCTTTCGGGCAAGGCCGTGGTTCCGCTGCTGTCGGGAACCGCCTGTGCCGTGCCGGCCATTTTGGGTGCACGCACCGTGGAAAATGCCGCCCAACGGCTCATCACCATGTTGGTTACGCCCTTTGTTACATGTTCGGCGCGCTTGCCGGTGTATGCCGTGCTCATCGGCTTGGTGATTCCTCAACGCAGTTGGCTGGGCGGATTGGTAAACCTGCAAGGACTGATGCTGATGGGACTTTATCTGATGGGATTCGGTATGGCGTTGTTTTCGGCTTGGATACTCAAACATTTTATCCGGTCGGGCTATCCGGCTTTGCTGATTATGGAAATGCCGCACTACAAACCGCCCATTTGGCGCAATCTTTTTCATACGCTTTGGGACAATGTGAAGGCCTTCCTATTGGGAGCCGGAAAAATCATTGTGGCTTTTTCCATTATCCTATGGTTCTTGGGAACTCATGGCAACGACCGGTTCCGTCAAGCCGCCCGGCAGGACAACCCGGCCCTGCAACTGGAATATTCCTACCTGGGCCGCATGGGCAAGGCCATTGAACCTGCCATACGGCCGCTGGGTTATGATTGGAAAATCGGTATTGCACTGCTTTCGTCCTTTGCGGCACGCGAAGTTTTTGTCAGTACGTTATCCACCATTTACAGCGTGGAAGGCGACGGACGGCAATCGCTGATGGAAAAAATGCGTAACGAGACCGACCTGCGCACGGGTAAACCCGTGTTTAGCTTGGCCACGGGGCTCTCCTTGCTGATTTTCTATGCTTTTGCCATGCAATGTTTTAGCACACTGGCGGTGCTACGGCAGGAAACGGGCTCGTGGAAGTGGCCGGCCGTGGTTTTCGGCTATATGACGGGCTTGGCTTACGGGTTATCGTTTTTGGTTTATCAATTTTTGGCTTGAAAATGATGGATTGGCAAAAGGCAACGGTTTATTTACTTACGGTCTGGGCGGTAGTGGTTTTGATACTACATTTTACAGGCCGCAAAAGCCGTAAAAATACCGGTTGTAGTAAGTGTGTTCATCGGCCTGATGTTTAAGGCCGCTCCAAAACCCTATGGGTTTTTCCGCGGGCTCCACAAGCCGTCAGGGCGCCGGCGGCGGAATGAACATTCCGCTGCCGGCGGCGCAAAATTTGTTACGGCAAATTGTTTTTACCGAATCCGGCGGTAAAATGCCTTTTTAAACGGAAAATTCCGCGCTTAATTTGCGCCGCCGGCCCCGTGCTTACGCACGGCGCCGGCGCCCCTAGTCTTGTTCCGCCCTTCGGGAGCCGTCGGCTTCCACAAGCCAAAGCAAATGCCGCGCCTTGTCTCCCTTCGGTGTTCCGCGAGCCCTGATGGTCTCGCTCCACTTGCTGCGGAGCCCTTCGCACTTCGCAAGCTCAGTGCTTGGTCTCCTTGCGGGCCTCGGAACCCTCCGGTTTCCTCGGCAATCGGCGAACCCGCTGCGCGGTTTCGCCTTCTATGTTTACAGTAGAACGTTAATCATAAACCCGGATGTTTCAACCGAAGCCGGATGTATCATTGTGGCCGCGCGATTTATCGCGCGGAAAAGCGATTTATTGCATAAAAAAACCGCGCCAGGGATGGAAGCGGTATGAAGCGCCGCTCCGCCGTAGGCCTGCCGTGGCGGCGGGGCGACCAGTGGGGAGCCGCGTACGCCACGATTTGCAGGGCAAGAGCGGAGCAAGCTGAATAGGAGCGGACAGCCCGACGGCGCCACGTGAGGAACGTCCGTCCGCTAGCGTGCTCCGTCATCGCGAAGCGGCGGACGACGCGCCGCAGGCGCTCCGAACGTGTGCGAGCGAAGCGAGTCCCGCCTCATGAATGCGCCGCAATTTGAACGAAGTGAATAAGTGCGGCTTAGCGTTGCAGCAAGCATAAAATGATCACACCAAGTTTTGTTCTTTTTGCCGATAACGGCATTGCCCATCCTTGCCATAGCTACGGCTATGCCTTCGGATTGTCTGCTTTGTTCTCGACAAAAATAACTTCAACTTTTCCGACATTTTACGCTTGCTGCAACGCTGCATGAATGAGGGCGGGGCGGCGGGGCGCCCGAAAATTATCCCCTTGCAATACTTTTGCCCTAAGTTCGTTATCTTTGACACAAATCCGGCGTTTTATGAAAACTAAATTTCTCGGGCTTATTCTTATGCTTGCATCCTTGTGGCTCAATCCGTTGCCGGCACAGCAACTCCCCGACCACACCGGCTACGCCCGGGCCGTGGAACTTTTCCAAAGCGGTCATCGGATAGCGGCACGCGAAAATTTTGAAAAACTACGCCTCAACCCGGCCAATGCCTCTCTCCTACCCGACATCGACTACTACCTGACGGTCATCCGGCTGGAAAACGATGCCGACCCCACGGCAGCCATTGAAAATTACTTGGTGTACTACCCTTCGTCGCCCTACCGTCAAAAATTGATGCTCCGCGCCGCCGACACTTATTTTGCCCAAGGCCAATTGCGACGTGTGCGCGAAATTATCGACAATATGGCCGTGTATGACCTGAGCAAGCCCGAACGCCGGCGGGTGGATTTTTACCTGGCCTACATCGCCCTCAAAGACAACGACCTGAAAAAGGCCAAGCGCTACTTCAAAAAACTGGAAGACGACCCCCACTACGGCAATCAGGCCAAATACTACCTGGGCTATATCGCCTACCTCAAAAACAATCCGGCCGAAGCAAGCCGCTACTTCCGTCAAGTGAGCGGCGACAAGCAATACGGCCGCAATATTCCCTACTACAACGCCGATATGTATTACCGCACCGGCCAATTCCAAAAAGCCATCGACGAGGCGCTTAAAATCTACGACCACAGCCGCGGCAAACAACGGAATCAACTTGCCAAAATCATCGGTTCGTCCTATTTTAACCTCCATCAATACGACAAGGCCATTCCCTACTTGAAGGCCTACAAGGGCCAAAAAGGACGTTTGTCCAACAAAGACCTTTACGAACTGGGTTATGCTTACTTTCAAGCCGGCCGTTGCGACCGGGCCGTGGAATACTTTAACAAAATCATCGGCAGCGAAAGCCCCTTGGCCCAAAACGCTTACTACCACCTGGCCAAATGCTACCTGAAAAACGACGAAAAAGCCAAAGCCCTCAACGCACTGAAAAAAGTGTCGGAAATGCCCTTTGACAAAGATTTACAGGAAGATGCCCTGTATCAATACATCAAACTGGGCTACGAAATAGGCAACCCCTACGAACCCATCGGCGATGCCGTGACACGCTACAAGGAAAAATATCCCGCTTCGCCGCGCATCAAAGAACTGGACGAACTCCTGCTCAATTCCTACCTGAGCTCCCACCGCTTCGACAACGCCATAACGGCCATGCGACGTGCCGGCATGACCGCCCGGCCCGAATACCAAAAAGCCACTTTTTACCGCGGATTGGAACTGTTCAACGACGGCCAATACGAAGAAGCCCTGCGCATGTTCGACGTAAGTTTGCGCCAAGGCAAAGACCTGAACTACCGCAACAAAGCCCTGTTTTGGAAAGCCGAAACGCTTTTCCGGCTGGGCCGTCTCCAAGATGCCTTATTGGCCTACCGCCAATTTGAAGTGGACAACAACGACAACGGTTCGTTCGAAGCCAAAATGTTGCCCTACAACCTGGGTTACGTTTATTTCAAAATGAAAAACTACGACAAAGCCGCGGCTTATTTCGGACGCTTTGTTCGTCATACCACCGACGACCGGCTCCTCAAAGACGCCTACCTGCGTTTGGGCGACAGTTATTTTGCCGCCAAAAAATATTGGCCCGCCATGGAGGCCTATAACCAAGCCATTACACGCCATGGCGCCGATGCCGATTATGCCTTTTACCAAAAGGCCGTAAGCTATGGATTTGTGGCACGCGACGACCGGAAAATCGAAGAACTCAATAAGTTTTTGGAAAAATTTCCGAAATCTCCCCTGCGCGACGATGCGCTGTATCAACTGGGCTCCACCTACCTGAACACGCATCAACCCGAAAAGGCCCGTGCGGCCTTCGACCGGCTACTGAGCGAATATCCCAAAAGTCCTTACACCGCCGTGGCCTTGCTCAAAGCCGGCTTGGCTATGTATAATAACAACCAAACCGAAAAGGCCAAGGATTACTTCAAACGCTTGATTCGCTCCCATCCGCAAACCGCCGAAGCCCACGAAGCGGCCCAATACCTGAAAAACATTTATATCGACCAAAACGATGCCGACGGCTATTTGGCATTTATCCGCAGTGTCAAAGATTTTCATGCAGAAAATACCAACTTGGAAAAAGACATTTTCGATGCGGCCGAAGAAAAATATTTCTTCAAAAATTATCCCCGCGCCCGCGCCGCCTTGGAAACCTACTTAAAACGCTTCCCCGATGGCATCTATCGCGTCAAAGCCCATGCCTATTTGGCCAAAATCTACCAAAGCCAAGGCGAAACCGACAAGGCCTACCGGCATTATGCCTGGCTGGCCCGCGAAGGAAGCAATGCCTATGTGTCCGAAGCGCTACGCTACTTGATTGCCGCCGATTTGAAGGCCAAGCGCTATGACAAAGCTGCCGGTTGGCTCCGCTTGCTGGAACAAAACGCCCAAACCGACGACGACCGCTATCTGGCACAAACCAAACTGATGTATATCTACGACCTGCAACAAAAAGCCGATTTGGCGGCCGGCTATGCGGCCAAGGTGTTGCAAAACCCCAAGGCCACCGCCAAACAAAAACAAAAGGCCAAACTCCTCTTGGCCCGCCAAGCCGTGGCCCGGGGCGATACGGCCCGCGCCGAACAACTCTACAACGAATTGGCCGAAGAGGCCAAAGGTAAAACCGCTGCCGAAGCGCTTTACTACAAAGCCCTTTTCCTGCATCAAAAAGGGCAATACGATGCCTCGAACAAAACCATTACACGGCTAACCAAGAAATATCCGTCCTACAAACATCTGGGCGGCAAAGCCCTGATTGTGATGGCCCGGAATATGTATGCCAAAGGCGATGTGTTTAATGCAACTTACATACTGGAAAACCTGATCAAACGCTTCAAACAATATCCCGACATAACCGCCGAAAGCCAAAAACTGCTCGACCGCATACGAAGCGAACAAAGCCAAAAAAACAGTGATGTGCAACCGGAAAACCAACAATGAAATGAAGAAACTCATCCTCATAGCTGTCCTGCTTTGGGCGGGCGCCCTTTTTGCCCAAACCGACTCGGTGCAAACCCAAAAAGTAACCGTTACCCGCACCTACGAACCCCAAGTGCGCGATGCGGATAAAATCAATGTAAACCCGCCTCAAACCGTAAGCGAAGACTTTCGTAAAATTCCCGTGGACTATCAACTGCGACCGGTGGAAGCCGTTTCCACCTTCAAAGCCGAAAAGGGCGCCATGGCCCGCCCGCGCATCTCGCACACATTGGCCGAAAACCGCCCGGGCTATGCCCGTTTTTCGGTGGGTTGGCCCGGACAAGTCCGTTTGGCCGGCGGTTATGTGCACACCACCGGCAGCGACTGGCAAACGGGCGGCGAACTTCGTTTTGCCTACCTGTCCGGCCGTGATTACGACGGCCCCGACGCCATGATGAAATCCACTTTGGCCTTGCATCCGTTTGCCGAAAAAGACGGCGACCTGCTACGCATGAAATACCGGCTGGACTACGACATGCTGGCATCGGTATTCCAATCTTTTACCGACAATTTCACCGGCTTGGGTTATCACCGGATTAATCCGTCGGCTCGGTTCGATTTCCACCGCACGGTGTTCAAAAACGTTGAAGCCGGTTATCGCTTCCTGAGCGGTTACACGCTGGGCGAACACCAATTCAAACTCGGGTGGGAAAACGTGTTCCCCATCGGCGGCTTCGCCGTGCATACGCGTTGGGACATCGACGAACTTGCCGGCCGGGCCGACACGGTTAGCTACAACAATTTCCAAGCCGGTTTCGCTCCTTCGTTGCAACTCGAAAAAGAAAAATTGCTTTTTAAACTCGGGCTGAAACTCTACTACCAAAACCGCATCGACGTCAACGACCAAGTTTTGTTCTACCCCGACATTTCGGTGGATTTCAGGATGATAGATGAATACCTGACCGTTTACATCGGCTACTCGGGCGGATTGGAAACCCGTTCCTACGACCGGCTACTCCGGCAAACGCCCTACGTGAACACATCCAGGGACTTGCGGCCCACATCCACGGCCTACCGTGTGGCGGGCGGATTCAAAGGCGCCTTATCGTCGCGTATGGCTTATGAACTCCAACTGGGCGTGGAACGGCACAATGATTTTCCTTTCCTGGCCTCCGACACCACAGGCGGCAAGCAACGGTTCAGCCCGTTTTACGACAACCTGGACGATTATTACTTCAAGGTTTTGCTCTCGTATGTGCACCCCGGATTTTTCGAAACCAAAATCCGTTTCCTCTACGGCCAATACTCGCCCGAAACCCTTTCGAAGGCCTTCAACATTCCCGATTACTCGGTGGCTTGGCTATTGCGTTTCGAAATCGGTAAATTCGGCTGGGAGAGCGAATTGGCCTACGTGGGCCCGCGCTTTGATTTTGCCCTGAGTGCACCGGTCAAACTGCCCGAATATGTGGATACGCGGCTCAACCTGTCGTATCGGCTCGACAAACATTGGAAAATATTCCTTACGGGCAACGACCTGCTCAACCAAGCGCCCATGCACTACTTGAATTATCCCGGCCGCGGATTGGCCATTTCGGCGGGAGCGTTTTACAGTTTTTAATCGGGCCGCTCCAAAGCCCTCCGGGCTTTTACGCGGGCTCCACAAGCCTGCGGTGCGCCGGCGGCGGAATGAAAATTCCGCCGCCGGCGGCGCAAAAGTTGTTCCGGCGAATAGGTTTAAATCCGAAACATAAGGTAAAGCCGGATCAACCGGAAAATTCCGCTTTTTTTGCGCCGCCGGCCCCGTGCTTACGCACGGCGCCGGCGCCCCTTGTCTTGTTCCGCCCTTCGGGAGCCGTCGGCTTCCACAGGCCAAAGCAAATGCCGCGCCTTGTCTCCCTTCGGTGTTCCGCGAGCCCTGACGGTCTCGCTCCACTTGCTGCGGAGCCCCTCGCACTTCGCAAGCTCAGTGCTTGGTCTCCTTGCGGGCCTCGGAACCCTCCGGTTTCCTCGGCAATCGGCGAATGTGTCCCAAAGGAAAAAACACAACAACATTATATCCATCTAAAAAACATTCAAACCATTATGGCTTAGGTATTTACGAATAATCCTGTGTGGCGTTTTTTCTTTGATTTCAAAGTATTTTCGCAGTTCTTTCTTATCGAAATCAAAGAAGTGGTAATAATCTTCCTCCAAGGATTTCAAACCGCGATTTTCCAAATAACCGATGAGGTATTTGCGGGCCACTTCATCACCAAAATGGTTTTCAATATCCTTCAACTTGGCATACAGATGGGTAACGCTTTCTTTCAACGGTTCAGCACGGTTATTTAATTTCCGGTCGGGTATGGGTTTGCGGTAGGTAATAAAGGCCTCCAATTCGCCTTTTGCATTATAATACGGTGCATAATAGGTGAAGGCCCAAATATAATCGCCCGAACGTGTGGCATGTTTAAGCACGGCAAAACCTTCCTGCCGGTTCATAATATAACCTCCGATGGTTTGGTGAATAATCGAAGGCATATCGGGATGGCAAACGGTTTTGGGTGGTTTTGTAATAAAATCGGTTAAAGAATAACCGAGCAGATTCAAAAAATAATCATCGACAAATTCGATATAGTTCTCCAAACTGATTTTAATGACCGCCTTTTTTCGGACATCCAAAAAAAATTTCCCTGTTCATAGCTAAAAGTTTCAAGTGGTTCTATTTTTAAATAGAACAAAAAAAGAAATTAAAAAAGGTAAAATATCATAAAAATTCTATATTCGCGATGTATTATTGTGATACTGGCAAAAAAATAATAGACTGCGAATAAAAAAACGAAATGAAAAGTGGGCTATTGCAACACGCGGCATCGATGTTACTTTACTACGCGAAATAAATAGCCGCGCGATTTATTGCGCGGGAAAAGGCGACCTTTGATGTGGGTTAATATATAATGCCGCCGGTGGCAGGAGACACCGACAGAGCGGGTGTTTTATTTTTTAAATAAACTATAAGCTCTTGAAAATCAACTCAAAACTTAAAACTCAAAAATCATAATTAAATCCGCGCCAGGGATGGAAGCGGTATGAGCCGAAACGGCACCGAAGCCCTGCCGCGGCGGGGTGACTGACAGTGGGAAGCCGCACCGCCGCGAATTGCAGGGCACGAGTGGCGTGAGGCGAATTTAAGCGGACAGCCCGGCGGGCGCCTCATGATTGCGTCGCCGGATAAGCCGTAGGCGAAAGCCGGCGACTAGCAAGAATGAGAGCGGCCGGGCGCCCAAAAAATGATTATACCCCACAGGATGAAGCAAAAATCGTAAATTTGGACATTAATCCCTTTGCTATGATAAACGTTCAAGAAGTTACTACGCCCAAGCAACTGAAACAATTTATCCGCCTGCCCTACCGGCTGTATGCCAACGACCCGCATTGGATTCCGCCGCTGCTTGCCGACGAAAAAAAATATTGGACCCGGCATCCGGGCTTACGCAAGAATACGGTCAAAATGTTTCTGGCCTACAAAAACGGGAAACCCGCCGGACGCATCGGCTTTATGGTCAATAAGCGCTATAACGAACTGAACGACACGCGCTATGCCCGCTTTTTTGCCCTGGAAGCCACCGACGATGCCGCCGTGTTCGATGCCCTCCTGGGCCGGGCCGAAGACGAAGCCCGGCGGGCCGGCATGACACGCATTCACGGGCCTTTGGGCTACAACAACCTGGACCATCAAGGACTTTTGGTCGAAGGTTTCGACCGGCCGCAAATACTGGTGTCGGTTTACAACAAACCCTACTACAAAGACCATTTGGAACGGCTGGGTTATCAAAAAGAACACGATTGGGTGGAAACACGCATCACCGTTACCGATGAGCCGGTGGAAAAGGGCCGGCGCGGAGCCGCCCTGATCAAACGCCGCTTCGGCATTGAGGCCTGGCAGCCGGTCAACCGGCAGGAAATGGTGGAACAAACCGAAGCGATTTTCGAGATTTATAACCGTGCCTTCCGGCATTTGCACTACATGGTTCCCCTGGACGAGGATGATGTGGCCTACTACAAAAAGGCCTATATCAATGCCTTATTACCCAAATGGACTTTCTTTGGCCGCGACACCAAGCACGATAACCGCTTGGTGGGGCTCTTGCTCACCATTCCGTCTTTGGGCGATGCTTTTCGCAAAGCCCGCGGACGCTTATTTCCGTTGGGTTGGTATCACTTGCTCAAAGCCCTGCGGCGGCCCAAAGAAATCGATATTGCCATCATTGCCGTGATGCCCGAATATTTTGCCAAAGGCGTGGCAGCCGTGATTTTCGACCGCTTTCACCAAGTGATGCTCGAAAACGGCATCCGGGTGTTCGAAACGGGACCGGTGTTCGAAGATAACCATAACGTGCTTTCCAATTGGAAAAACTATGAGCACGAACAACATAAACGCAAACGGGTGTATGGAAAAGATCTCAGGTAGCAAACTTCCCGGCACGGGAACCAGTATTTTTGCCGTTATGTCGGGCTTGGCGGCCCGCGAAGGCGCCGTAAACCTATCGCAGGGATTTCCGGATTTCGACATCGATACGGGGCTCATCGATTTGGTGCACCACTACATGAAAGCGGGTTACAACCAATATGCACCCATGCCGGGGGTGCCCGCATTGCGTAAAGCCATCGCCGCCAAAATACGGGCATTGTACGATTTCCTTCCCGATGCCGACGATGAAATTACCGTAACAGCCGGTGCCACGCAGGCCTTGTTCAACATCATTATGGCCCTGGTGGATCACGGCGACGAAGTGATTGTTTTCGAACCGGCCTACGACAGCTATGTGCCCGCCATACGCTTGGCCGGCGGAACGCCCGTATTTGTAAAACTTACCAAGCCGGATTTCCGTATCGATTGGGAAATGGTGCGCAATTTGATGTCCGACCGGACGCGGATGATTATTCTGAACACGCCCAACAATCCCGGCGGATATATATTGGACGAAACCGACTGGCGGAATTTGGAACAATTGGTCGAAGGGACGGATACGGTTATTCTGAGCGATGAAGTCTATGAGCACATCATTTTCGACGGATTGAAGCACGAAAGTATTTTGCGCTATCCCGGACTTTACGCCCGCGGCGTGGCCGTGTTTTCGTTCGGAAAAACCTTTCATGCCACGGGTTGGAAAACGGGCTACACGGTGGCACCGCCGCATTTGACCGACGAAATTCGCAAGGTGCATCAATTTAATGTGTTTTCGGTCAATACGCCCGTGCAATATGCTTTGGCCGAATATTTGTCGGAACCCGCCCATTACCGGAATTTGGAAAAATTTTATCAGGAAAAACGGGATTATTTTATCGGCGGGCTCGAAGCTTCGCGTTGGAAAGTGATTCCCACGCGCGGCACTTATTTTATCGGATTGGATTATTCGGACATTTCGGATTTGCCCGAATTTGATTTTGCCGTTAAACTCACCCGGGACTACAAAGTGGCCTCCATTCCTTTTTCGAGTTTTTATCACGACGGGCACAACCAAAACCTGCTTCGGTTCTGCTTTGCCAAAAAAACGGAAACCCTGGACGCCGCCTTGCGTATTTTAAGGCAATTGTAGGATGAAACGCTTTGCTTGGTTGCTGTTATTGTTTGCCGGTTATTCCGGCATAGCGACGGCTCAGGTTTACAAGCCGCCGGCCAAAGGAAAAACACGGCTTGCCCTTTTCAACGACAATTTTTTCTACGACAAGGAATACAGCAATCTGATAGCCGACGGCTACACCCTGGCGGGCCACCGGTTTTTGTTGGCCTACCGTATTCCCATTGATTCTTCATGGTTTGTGCAGGCGGGCACCGATGCATGGCAATTTTGGGGAAACAACTCCCGCGTGCAGGCCCGTTTTCATTTTGCATTGATATACACCCGCGGACATCATAAGGTGATCATCGGGCAACCGGACAACAGGGATAATCACCGGCTTTTCCGCCCGCTCTATGACGAAGAATACCATTTCCTTCCCGGACGCACCGAAACGGGCATCCAATACCTGTGGCAAAACCCGAAGCACCGGCTCGAAACCTGGCTGGATTGGCACCGGTTTATCCGCAAAGGCGACACACTGCGTGAACGCCTGAATTGGGGCCTGTCGGCCGACATTCGCATGGCCGAAACGGGACCCTGGCAATGGCATCTGCCGGTGCAAGTGCTCATCCACCACCGTGGCGGACAAATCAATCTGAAAGGTAGTTATCTGGCCGGAAAAAACAATATCCTCAGTGTGCTTAGCACTGCCACGGGCTTGCAGGTCAGGCGGAAGGTCAATGCGGTTTCCGATGTGGAATTTTCGGCGCTGTATTTTACACATAGCATGAACAGCAACAATCCCGAAAAACTGGGTTTCGGGCGCGGGCATGCCTTTTGGGCCCGTATCGATTGGTTTACGGCACATTGGAACATCAATCTGAGTTATTGGGATGCCCGGCATTTTAGCAGCCCGTTGGGCGAAGCCATCTTTCAAACGGCCAGCCGGCGGGTGGA
>JALVVJ010000028.1 GCA_027023475.1 Flavobacteriales bacterium | reverse complement strand
CCCGACGACGGCTTTGCCGTCATTGCCGTGGGCTTGGGAAGTTATGTGGTCGAAGGCGAAGTGGCTTTCCGCTTTTCGCCCAAACATCCCAAAATCCAATTCCTTTCGGTGCCCGACCAAATCAAATATTCGCAAACCTATTTCTACGGCTTGGAAATGTGCCGCAAAGACTACGACCTGCAGGGCGGCCCCATGCAAACCATTCGCAAAATCGACCTTTACGATGCCTTGCCGCACGGCACGCTGACCCACCTGGTTTCCACCTACGACTACAACAACGACATGCTCTATCCCGGCGCCTACGATACGGGCCCTCTGGTGGCCAATTTTGCCGACATCATCCAAAACGAACATATTCCGCTGGCACGCACCATCCAGGTGATACTCAAAAGTTTACGCGATTCGTTCGACACGCCGGTAGAAATTGAGTTTGCCGTGGACCTAACGCCCGCCGACGGCGGGTTGCCCGTGTTTTACATCTTGCAAGTAAAACCGCTGATTGTGCCCGTGGAAAGCTACACCTTCGATTTCGAGGGCTTGGACAAAGATCAAATGATTGTGTATGCCGAAAAAAGCATGGGCAACGGCTACATCGACGACATTCGCGACGTGATTTACGTCAAAACCGAGCGTTTCGACAAAACCCGCACCAACGAAATGGCCGAGCAAATCGGCGAGCTCAACCGCCGCATGGGTGAGCAAGGCCGCAAATACCTGCTCATCGGGCCGGGACGTTGGGGCACGCGCGACCGTTTTATCGGCATTCCGGTAACCTGGCCGCAAATTTCGCACGCCAAGGTGATTGTGGAAACCAGTTTGGAAGGTTTCCCGCTCGATGCTTCCTACGGTTCGCATTTTTTCCACAACCTGACCACGCTCAACATTGCCTATTTTTCGGTTTTCCCCGACACGGGCAAGGGATTCATACGTTACGAAGAATTGAACAAGGCACCTTTGTTGGAGGAAACCGAATTTTTCCGGCATGTGCGTTTTCCTGCGCCGCTTCGCATCTACATCGACGGACGCAAACGCAAGGGAGCGGTGCTCAAACCCGATACCGAGGAGGGCGATTAGGAGGTGTTTTTTCAGGGCGCCCCGGCGCCCGGTTTCGGGGCCCCGCCGGCGGGCGAACGCCCGCGGCGGCCGGCCGGAAGTAAGTCTTTTTTTTGATAAAACGACTTCCGTCCTGTTCCGCCCGGCCGCCCGGCGCCTACGGCGCCGCGGCGGGGCATCGTCCGTTGCTTCAAGCGGCGGAGCGCTTTCGCACCGGCCGCCCCGAAATCCGTCGCCGTCGGGCTGTCCGCTCAAATGCGCAGGCGGCCCGCTCTTGCCCTGCAAACGTGGCGGGCGTGGCTCCCCACTGGTCGCCCCGCCGCCACGGCAGGCCTACGGCGCGCCGCCACCGCATAACCGCTCCCATCCCTGGCGCATTTTTATTAGTTGATATCCTGCCACCTTGTCAGTTCCTAAAAATGGCAGTAAATTTGCAGGATACTTAGCAAAAGCGGAAGATTATGAAAAAGGACAAACAAAAAGCGACGGATAAACAAAAAGAGCAAACAGGAAAGCAAAATCAGCATAAAGCAAACGGCAAAGAAGGGCTTGAAGAACAAGCCGTTGCGTCCGAAGAACGCATCAAAGAATTGGAAAAAGAACTTGCCGGAGAAAAGGATAAATATGTACGGCTTTATGCCGAATTTATCAATTTCCAAAACCGCACTAAGCGCGAAAAGCGCGAACTGATCGAAACGGCTTCCGAAGAGGTGATCAAGGCCCTTTTGCCCGTGGTGGACGATTTTGAACGGGCTTTGACCGAAATGAAAAAAGCCGGCGAAAACCAGTGGATCAAAGGCGTGCAATTGATTTACGATAAGCTGATGAAAACCCTGCGCGACGAAGGTTTGCAGGAAATTTCCGTGCAAAAAGGCGATGATTTCAATCCCGATTTACACGAAGCGGTGGCCCAAATTCCCGGCGACGAAAAAATGAAGGGAAAAATCCACGACGTAATCGAGAAAGGTTATAAACTGGGCGATAAAATCATCCGGTATCCGAAGGTGGTAACGGTACAATGAACACAAATGGCTGTTTTTTGAGAGGGTTCCGGAATTGCAATAAATTGTAAAATTCTATGGGCAAAGATTATTATGCCATTCTAGGCGTTTCACGCAGCGCCACACAGGAAGAAATTAAAAAGGCCTATCGGCGTTTGGCCATCAAATACCACCCCGACCGTAATCCGGGCGACAAGGAAGCCGAAGAAAAATTCAAGGAAGCCGCCGAGGCCTATGAAATACTGGGCGACCCTGAAAAACGCGCCCGCTATGATCAATTCGGCGATGCGGCCTTTGCCGGCGGCGGCGCGCATCACTATACCGATGTGGAAGATATTTTTCGTCATTTCGGCGATATTTTTCGTGATTTCTTTGGTGGCGATTTCGGCGGTTACGGTTATGGCGGGCAGTCGGGAACCTATACGGCCAAAGGCCGCGACCTGCGCATACGGCTGAGCATTGGTTTGGAGGAAATGGTGCGGGGCGGCGAACGCAAAATCAAAGTGCGCCGCAAGGTGCGTGCCCGCGACAGCCATTATGAAACTTGCCCGGTGTGCAATGGTAGCGGAAAGGTTACACGTATCACCCATACCATTTTCGGACCGGCGCAAACCACTTCCACTTGCCGGCGTTGTGGCGGAACAGGCCAAGTGATTCATACCCGCGGCCAAGGTTCCGATGAAGACGGACTGGTGTGGACCGAAGAAGTGGTAAGCATCAAAATACCCAAAGGCGTGCGTGAAGGCGTCCAACTCAAAGTAGCCCAAAAAGGCCACGACGCGCCCTCGGCAAATGGTGTTCCCGGCGATTTGTATGTGGTGTTCAAGGAAAAAATTCCCGAAGAATTCCGCATTGACGATCACGACTTACATACCATCCTGGATTTAAACCTACCCGAGGCCGTATTGGGAACCGCCAAGACTTTGGAAACGCCGCACGGCAAAATTAAACTCAATCTGGAAGGCCCCGTAACCCCGGGTAAAATACTTCGTATTCGCGGCAAAGGGATTCCGGCCTTGAATACCGATCACTACGGTGATTTGTTTGTCCATGTGCGCGTGCACATGCCGCAAAAATTAAGCGAAGAGGACAAACAATATTTTCGTAGCAAACTCAATAATGAACATTTTCAGGTGAAAAAGAGTAAAAGAAAAAGTTTTTTCGAAAAAATACACGACATTTTTTCCTAATATTGTTCGAAATTCAGATTTCCTATGGCCAAAATACTCATTATCGAAGACGAAGAAGCCATCCGGCGCGTATTGAACAAAATTCTTGCCCGTGAGGGTTACGAAGTGGATGAAGCGGTGGATGGCGTGGAAGGCGTATCCAAAATCAAATCAGGAGACTACGATGTGGTGCTCTGTGACATCAAAATGCCACGCAAAGACGGTGTGGAAGTATTGCAAGAAGCCAAAAAAATCAATCCCGAATTACCCTTTGTGATGATTTCGGGCCATGGCGACTTGGACACCGCCGTGCAAAGCATGCGATTGGGGGCCTACGACTATATTCAAAAACCGCCGGATTTGAACCGCCTGCTCACCACTTTGCGCAATGCGCAAACCATGGGTCATTTGGTCAAGGAGAATGTGAAGCTCAAAAAGCGGGTGAGCAAAAAATACACCATCATTGGTGAGTCCGATGCCATACGCAAGGTCAAGGAAATGATCGAAAAGGTGGCGCCCACCGAAGCGCGCGTTTTGATCACCGGGCCCAACGGAACGGGCAAGGAATTGGTGGCCCATCAGTTGCACGAAAAAAGCAACCGCTCACGCGGGCCCATGGTGGAAGTAAATTGTGCCGCCATTCCTTCGGAATTGATTGAGAGCGAGCTTTTCGGCCATATGAAAGGTTCGTTTACGGGTGCGCACAAGGACAAGAAAGGAAAATTTGAACAAGCCAACGGTGGAACCTTGTTTTTGGACGAAGTGGGTGATTTGAGTTTGGCCGCCCAGGCCAAAGTGTTGCGTGCCTTGCAGGAAAACAAAATTTCGCGCGTGGGAAGCGACAAAGACATACGCGTGGACGTGCGTGTGATTGCCGCCACCAACAAGGATTTGCGTAAGGAAATCGAGGAGGGGCGTTTTCGCGAAGATTTATTTCACCGGCTTGCTGTGATAGAAATTAAGGTGCCTGCCCTGGACGAACGCAAGGAAGATATTCCGCTTTTGGTGGAATATTTCGTCAAGCAAATCACCGCCGACCAAAATATGAAGCCCAAAAAATTTGCTCCGCAAGCCATCAAAAAATTACAATCCTACACCTGGTCGGGCAATGTGCGGGAATTGCGCAACATTGTGGAACGTCTCTTGATTTTGGGAGGCGACACCATTACAGCCGAGGATGTGGAGCGGTATTCCGGAAAGGAGTAAACATTCAGCATTACAAAATTTTTTTCCGAGGAAACCGAAGGGTTCCGAGGACTGCGGAGCGAAACGCGTTAAGCGGTTCGCGGAGCCGGCGGGGAGACGAGACGCGGATTTAATTATGAATTTTGAATTATAAATTTTGAATTGGTTTTAATTGATTATCAACAGATTATAATTCTTTGTAATGAAAAATTAAGCGGCGACGGCTCCCCGCCGTAGCAAGGAGACGCCGCAGGCGGCTCCGCAGCAAGCGAAGGGAGACAAGCGCGAAGCCGCAGGCCAGGCGTGCCGGCTCCCTGAGCCGCGGAGGCAGACCGCAGGGCTGCCGCAGCCGCGGAACAAGACAAAGGCCGCCGGCCCCGCGCCTCCGGCGCGGGGCCGGCGGCGCAAACCAAGGGCGAAATTTTACGGCTTTGCGGCTTTTTACCGACGGTTTCGGATACAAACAATTCACCGGAACCACTTTTGCGCCGCCGGTAGCGGAATTTCATTCCGCCGCCGGCGCCCTGACGGCTTGTGTAGCCGTGGAGAAGCCCGAAGGGCTTCGGAGCGTCGATAAAATAAGGGATAAACAAACCATGTTTTCCGGCTGATAGCAATCCTGATTTTTATTTTATACAAATTGTCATTATCATTGTCGTGGCAAATTCGTAGTGGTATGGTTTTTGCCTCAGTGTTTATTAAATATTTAATGAATAAGGGCGATATGAAAATTTTTTTTAGCAAAGCCATATTACCGGGCTTCCTATTGTTGTTGAGTACGACTTTTAATCCGGCCGTTGCGCAAACGCACAAACCCACCAAAAAATTTACAGTGGTCATTGACCCGGGCCACGGCGGTAAAGACGCAGGAACACTGGGAACGGGCCGGACCAAAATTCACGAAAAGGATGTGGTGCTGGCCATCGGTAAAAAGGTGGATAGCATTTTGAAGAAAAAAGATCCGGGTATCCGTGTGATTATGACGCGTAGCACCGACAAATTTATCGAACTGCGCAAACGGGCCGAAATAGCCAACAAGGCCAAGGCCGATGTGTTTGTGTCGATCCACTGCAATGCGAATCCGAACAAAAACGTACGTGGGTCGGAAACATACGTGTTGGGGATTCACCGCAACAAAGACAACTTGGAAGTGGCCAAAAAAGAGAATGCCGTAATTAAATTGGAAGACGATTACAAACTACATTACAAAGGTTTCGATCCGGATGCACCGGAAACCTTTATCGGTTTGGAACTGATGCAGGAGGAATATTTGGAACAAAGCATTTTACTGGCCGCTTTGGTACAAAAGGAATATCAAAAAAGCGTGCATACCAAAAACCGAAGCGTTCAGCAGGCCGGTTTTGCCGTGCTGCGGTTGACCTATATGCCCAGCATCCTGACCGAGGTGGGCTTTTTGTCCAATCCGCAGGAAGAAAAATTCTTGCATAGCCAAGCCGGTCAACTCAAAATCGCCAATTCTATCGCCAATGCGGTGATTAAGTATAAAAAATTAATACTGCAAAATACCGAAACCGCCGGTGATTTGAGTTTTTCCGCCGGTTCTGTTGGAAACACCGGTTCCGTGGGAGCAAAAGACGATACGGGAACAGCGCATACCGCAACCGGAAATACCCATAATGGCTCGCAGGGCGGACAAAATGCACCACAAGATGAAAAAACGGACGAAATTACAGACGCCGGCGGTGATACCGGTGAGGTTTCCAATGTAAAGTGCGCCAACTGTTTTTTTAGTGTGCAATTGGCTATGTCTCGTCATAAAATTTCCAATGTTTCAAGTTATTTTAAGGGACTGAATCCGGTTTTTTATAAAAAAATGGGGAATGTTTATAAATATTTCTACGGAAAAACCCTTAACTTTGACAAAGTGAAAAAACTGCAACGGCAAGCACGGCAAAAAGGATTCCGCGATGCATTTATCGTTGGTTTCCGCGACGGGAACAGGGTGCCGGCCGGTAGTATATTGAAAAAATAATGGATGATGAAAATAAATGGTATGACACGATTTTTTGGATTGTTACTTGGGATATTCATAGGTTTTCAAGGACTTTGGGCTCAACAATGGAAAGCGGTTGCGCCGGAAAAAATACCGGCACCACAAGTGCGATTTCACGAGCCCATGCCCGAAAAATACATTTTAATGCAAGCCGATTTGAGCTCCGTCTTGCAACGGGCCCAAGCGGCGCCCTTTGAAAACGAAACGGGAACGCCTGTGGAATTAAATATTCCGGTGGACGACAAGGGTGGGGTAGAGCGTTTTGTGGTGCGACGCGTTCGTTACATGGAAGAAGATTTGGCAAGGCGTTATCCGCAACTTTACACTTTGCTGGGTCGAAGCAAATCGGGTAAAATTTTGCATATCAGTGTTTCGCCCTACGAAGTGAATATGATTGTTACCCGTCCGGGAAAACCTACTTTTTTGCTCAAACCTTATGCCGGAAACACGTGGATCGGTTACTCTATCGACCAACAGCATTTTAGCGATGAAGGTTTTCGCTGCGATGTGGCCGATGTGGAAGGCGAGGCGCCCTCATTAGACGAAAATCTAATGCAACGTCCTGCCCTCAATGACGGAACCTTGCGCAAATACCGTTATGCGCCTTGTATCACGGGCGAATATTCGCAATATACGCTCAACCGTTTGGGTGTTCCGTCGTCGGCTTCCGATGCCGATAAAAAAACGGCCATTCTCGGTGCTGTTCAAGCAGCCGTAACCCGCATCAATAGTGTTTACGAAAAGGATATGGCCTTCCGCTTGATTTTGGTCAATAACGAAGACCAAGTGATTTACCTGGACCCTTCAAACGATCCATTTGACAACAGTGCTTCAAATATGTCTGGGTTGCTTAGTCAGAACCAAAGTACGGTAAATTCCCAAATCGGTTCAAATAATTACGATGTAAGCCAAGTATGGTGTCAAGGTAATTTACAGGGCTTGGCGCAATTGGGCGTGGTCTGTTCAGGCATGAAAGGTCGTGGTGCTATTCGCGGACAACAACCCGAAACCGACCGTTACATTATAAGCGTGGCCTGCCATGAAATGGGTCATCAGTTCGGAGCCAATCATACGTTTAGTAATTCCAATTGCGGTGGCAGTCGCCACGATGCCACGGCCGTGGAAACCGGTAGCGGAACCACCATTATGTCCTACGCGGGTATCTGTCCGCCCGATGTGCAAAACTGGACCGATGACCGCTTCAATTATGTGGCCATTAAAGAATTTCGCAATAATATTAACAACGGAAGCACGGGCTCGTGTAGCGTAAACGAAGCCGTAGGTCATGGCGTACCGACTGTAAACGCAGGTGTGGATAAATACATTCCCAAAGAAACACCCTTTATGCTGTCGGTTACGGCTTCCGACCCTGACGGTGACCCGATGACCTTTGTTTGGGACGAGGAAGACGCTCCCCAATCCTCGCACAATATCACCACGCCCCCGCAATCCACGTGGACCGATGGGCCCATGTTTCGTCCCTATCCCGAACGGGATACTACGGTAAGGTTTTTCCCTAAGCTCGAAACCCTTTTAGCCGGTCAAACTTCCTCCACTTGGGAAGTGCCACCAAGTGTTACGCGTCTTTTGACCTTTAATGTTACGGTGCGCGACAATCATCCGGGTAAAGGTCAAACGGCCAATGATGTAATTTACTTGGGTGTTCGCGACGATGCAGGGCCTTTCCGTATCACATCGCAGCAAACCACCGAAGCATGGCAACCCGGACAGCAGGTAACCGTAACTTGGGATGTGGCCGGAACCGACCAAGGTCAGGTGAATTGTCAAACGGTTGATATTATTGCCTCCTACGATTCGGGATTACACTTTACCGACACTTTGGCCGCAGGCGTGCCCAATAACGGCTCGGCAAGCTTCACCGTACCCAATGTGAATTCGGCCAACGTACGCATCATGGTCAAGGCACGGGATAATTACTTCCTGTCGATCAATCCTGCACGGATTACCATCGGCAATTATTCCCAACAATGTGGCAACCAATACTCGAATGCACCGGGTGTTGCCATTCCCGATAATGATTCCAATGGCGTAATGGACACCATTCATATTAATGATAATCAATACATCACTGATGTAAATGTGCATGTAAATATTACGCATAGCTATGTAAGGGATTTACAAATCAAACTTATTGCACCCGACGGCACCCAAGTGATGCTTTGGAACCACAATTGCGGCGGGCAGGATAATTTGGTGCTCACTTTCGACGACGGTGGAAATACCATAGATTGTAACCAGTTGACGGGTAATATTCAACCGGTGGAAAATCTGAGTGTGTTGAACGATAAATATTCGGCCGGCGATTGGATTTTGGCTATTAACGATAATGCCGCACCCGACCAAGGAACACTGAACGACTGGGCTATGGAATTCTGTTATTTGGTGGATGTAAAAAATTACGGAATTACCGGTGTAAAAGTTTATCCCAATCCTTCCAACGGTCAATTTAATATCCGGTTTCCCTTGAAATATCATCAGCCCGTGTCCGTTCAAATAACGGATTTAAGTGGCCGGGTTGTATATTCGAAAAATTTCGAACCCGCATCCGGTTCGGTTTTCGAACAAAAAATTACCACCGGACAACTGAGCAAAGGAAGCTATATCCTTCGCATTAATCAAAATCAATATTACTGGAATCAAATGATACAAATAAAATAATTCGATATGAAAAAATTATTTATTCTCGTAGGACTTTTGCTGGCTTTTCAAGCTCATGCCCAAAAATTTTTCCGGTTTGTCCCGGCGGCTGATGGCCAGGTAGCTTACCCCGAAGACCGCATGCCGTCGGATTACCGGTTGATGAAAGTGGACAAACAGGCGTTGATAAACCTTCTGACCGCTTCGCCCGATCAGTTTTCGGGACGTCGTTCGGATATTTTGCTTACCGTTCCTTTACCTGACAATGATAAAGTTACCTTCCGCATGTATCGCACCCACCCGATGAGCGCCGAGCGCGAGGCCGAATTTCCCGGAATGCTTTCGTTTCGCGGGGTGGAAGTAAAAGGAGCGCGCCGCATGCGAATGGAAATCAATTCTTTGGGTGTTTTCCTCAAAACCTACGGAGGCCGAAAAGGTGGAGCGGTGCTTCAACCCTACGACAATGCAGGGACATACATTTATTACTTTATGGCCGACCAGCCGGGCTTGGAGCATCATTGCGATGTAACCGAAAGTATTGAATACGATTTGCCCGGCCAATCCGCCCGTCCTGCGTATTCGGATCAAATTTTACGTACTTTCCGCTTGGCCTTTGCTGCCGATGGCGAGTTTTCGCAATTCCATGTGCAACAAGCCATCAACAACGGCACCCTTCCGTCCAACGCCACCGATGCACAGAAAAAACAAGCGGTTTTGGCTGCCATCAATGTGATTATCGACCGCGTAAACGAAGTTTACGAAACGGATTTTGCCATTCATCTTCAATTGATTTCGGGTACCAATATCATTTATTTGGATCCCAATTCCGATCCTTATTCTAACAATAACGGAAGCCAATTGCTTAGTCAAAATCAAAACAATTTGGATAACGTTATCGGGTCATCCAATTATGATATCGGCCACGTAGGCACCACCGGAGGGGGAGGTTTGGCCGGCCTGGGTGTGGTGTGTCGCAATGGTATGAAAGCCCGTGGTGAAACAGGTTTACCTGCGCCTGTGGGCGATGAATATGCTATCGATTTTGTTGCCCACGAAATGGGCCATCAATTTGGCGCCAATCACACTTTTGCCAATTATTGTGGTGGGAACCGTAACGATGCCACGGCCGTAGAGCCCGGTAGCGGAACCACCATTATGGCCTATGCGGGTGTTTGTTCGCCCAATGTCCAGGACGATAGCGACCCGCAATTTCATTATGTTTCCATGGATGAAATTATGACCTATTTGAGTTCGCTTGATTGTTTGAACCCTACCAATATTTCCAACAATCCGCCTACGGCTAGTTTTGGAGCTGACAAGTATATTCCCAAAGACACACCATTTATGCTTGAAATAACCGCTTCGGATGCCGATGGCGATGCGTTGACCTATACTTGGGATGAGGTGGACGTATATAATGATTCGGGACAAACTAATGCCGCACCGCAATCCGATAATACTACCGGGCCCATGTTTCGCGTTTATCCGGTTTCGTCTAGTAACGTAAGATATTTCCCTCGTATGTCGGATATTCTTAATGGAAATTATGGAAACACCTGGGAAGTATTGCCTACGGTGGAACGACTACTGACTTTTCGTGGTGTGGTGCGTGATAACAATGCCGCAGGTGGTCAAACGGCCGATGATATCATTTATTTGGGTGTAAAAACCAATGCCGGTCCATTCCGCGTAACTTCTCATACATCTGATATACATTTGCACGCAGGTGATGCTATTAATATCACTTGGAACGTAGCAGGAACCGATGCCGGTCAGGTGGATACACCTAACGTGGATATTTTGCTGTCGTTGGACGGCGGACAAACCTTTACGGTGCCTTTGGCCACCAATGTGCCCAACGACGGCTCGGAAACCGTTACCATCCCTTCGGGTGCCGATACGCCTAACGGACACTACATGGTCAAGGGGCACGACAATTATTTCTTCGACGTAAACAAAGGTAACATCATGATAGGCGACTATCAAACCATTTGTTCCGATTACAACAATAACTCGTCCGTTTCCATTCCCGACAATGACCCTAACGGCATTACTTCCACCATCCAAGTATCCGATTCCTATTCTATCAGTGATTTGAATGTATCGGTAAACATTTCACATACATACATTCAAGATTTAAAAATCAAATTAACTTCGCCCACCGGAACCCAGGTAACGCTCTTTAACCAAAATTGCAGTTCACAAGATAATATTGTGGTAACATTTGATGATGACGGTGCTTCCATGGATTGTGGCCAAATGGCCGCTGGCAATACCTATCACCCCGTAGGAAACTTGTCGGATTTCAACGGCGAAAATGTCAATGGAACTTGGACGCTTTTTGTTTCGGATAATTACAATGGTGATACCGGCACACTTAATAGTTGGTCTATTCATCCTTGTCGCACCGAACATGTCAATGTAAGTCAGGTGCCCGTAGATGCCTTACGCATTTATCCTAACCCCGCATCCCGTTCGGTAAGCATTGATTACAATGCTTCCACCTCGCATCAAAATATAAGCGTTACCGATTTGAACGGACGATTGATTTATCAAACCAACCCAGACCAAACCGGTGCCATTTCCCGCCGTATCAACGTTTCGCAGTGGGCTCGCGGCGTTTACTTGCTGCGCATTACTGACGGCGACCGGATGTCGGTTAGGAAATTAGTCGTGGAATAAATCCGGTATTTTATTGATAACAACCAAAGGGAGCCTGCAAAGCGGGTTCCCTTTTCTATTTTTATATTTTGGGATTATGTCGTATTTTCGCACAGATTTGAAAAAAACATAAAATGGCAATACTCGGTAAGATTCAACGTAGCTCAGGCGTAGCGATTATTGTAATCGGAATGGCATTATTTGCCTTCCTTATAATGGGGTTGCTCAAAAATAGTTCATCCCTGTTTCAACCTTCGCGGGATTATGTGGGCAAAGTGAACGGTGTCAAAATTCCCACCAAAGATTTTCAGGAATACAGGGCCAATTTACAAAAACGCTACGGGCCCGGTTATTCATCGTCGTTAATTATGCGGCAAACTTGGGATTATTTTATTAATCAAAAATTATTGGAAGACGAATTCAAGAAAACAGGTATTAGCGTTTCCGACGACCGCGTGTTTGATGTTCTCAAAAACGACCCTAATATACGCCAGTATTTTACTACTTCCCAAGGGGTATTTGATGAAAATCAACTCATCGACTACTTGGAAAAAATTAACGAAAGTAAAGATATCAATTCCAGACAATATAAAGACTGGATAAATTCCATTAAGAGCATCAAAGAAAACGAAGGACGTAAAATCTTTACCTATTTGGTGCGCGGCGCGCTGAACCCCACCATCAAGGAAGGCGAATGGGCCTATCGCAAGGAAACCGACAAGGTGAGTTTCGACTTTGTTACCGTCCCCTATTCCAAAATTCCCGATTCGGTGGTGCAAGTAACCGAAGACGACATCGAAAACTATGTGGCCGCCCATCCCGACCAATACAAGGCCAAAGAAAGCCGCAATATTCTTTACGTCAAATTCGAAAACAAACCCTCCAAGACCGACTACGATGCCGTTAAGGCCAAATTGCAGTCTTTGATCGAAGACCAAGTGGTGTTTAACGAAAAAACCAACAAAAACGATACGGTTTCCGGTTTCCGTAATACCCCCGATGCCGATGCATTTGTAAAAAAATATTCCGACCATTACCGTCCGGTTCGTTGGTTTACGGCCGACGAACTACCCAAAGACATTGCCGACACACTCCAAAAACTACCCAAAGGCGCAGTTTTCGGCCCCTTTTTGCGTAAAGACAAATTCTTTGTTTATAAAATCGTTGATCGCAAAGACGGCGTCCCCAAAACCGCCGATGCTTCGCATATATTAATTTCCTACCAAGGCACCGGCATCCCCGGCGTAACGCGTAGCGAGGACGAAGCCCGAAAATTGGCCGACAGCTTGTTGCAAGTGGTCAAGAAAAACCCTTCGAAATTCGCCGATTTGGTCAAAGAATATACCGACGACAAAGCTTCGGTGCCCCAAGGCGGAACCTACAAAGATTTCTCCTTTGGCAAAATGGTGGAACCGTTCAGCGAATTCGTATTTACTCACAAGAAAGGCGACATCGGTATTGCCAAAACCCGCTTTGGATACCATATTATCCGGGTGGATAAATTAAGCAAGGACAAAACCGCGCTTATCAAATTGGCCGAGCTAAACAAGGACGTTGAGCCCAGCGAAACCACCATCGACAGCATTTATGCCCAAGTGGCGTTGTTTACGCAACAAGCCATTAAAGACGGCGACTTGAACAAAACCGCCAAGGCCAAAGGCAAGGCCGTTATGCCCGTCAAAAAAATATTCCGCTACGAAGCCAACCTCCCCGGGCTGGGCGAACAACCCGAATTGGTGCGTTGGCTCTACAACAAAAAAACAAAAGTGGGCGATGTGCGCCGTTTTGAAACCAAAGACGGCTACGTGGTAGTGCAGTACACCGGCGGAACACCCGAAGGGCCTATGCCTGTGGCCGAAGCTTCGGTATTGGTCAAACCCATTTTGCTCAAACAAAAGAAATTCGCCTACATCAAGGACAAACTCAAAGGCGCTTCGCTTGACGAAATTGCCAAAAATAGCGGCGGGCAAAAGGGCCATGTGGAAGACGTTACTTTGGACGCGCCTATGATTCCCGGCATGGGCAAGGAACCCGTGGTGGTGGCCGTGGCCTTTGTAACGCCCATAGGCAAAATTTCCGATCCCATTCGCGGCGAATACGGTGCCTTTGTGGTAAGTCCCACCAAAATTACGCCCGCACCCGAATTGGACAGCTATTATCCCTATGTGGCCCAACTGAAACGTAAGGAGAGCAACAATGTGCTCAACCGCATCCTGACATCCCTCAAAGACAAAGCCAAAATCAAAGACAACCGGCCGAATTTGGGTTATTAATTTCCGTCAATAAATATTTCAACCCGCCTTTTTGGCGGGTTTTTTGTGTCAATGGTAAAGCGGACTTATTGTTTCCCCCCCTTCAACGGCACAAACGTAAATTCACCATACGAACGTGTATGCAAGCGGCCTTCGTCATCCTTTTCAATGCGTAGCATTTCCTGCACCCCTTGCCCCACGGGGATGACCATTAGGCCGCCCGGGGCCAATTGTTCGGTCAGGGCTGGCGGAACATAGGGCGCCCCGGCTGTAACGATAATCCGGTCGAAGGGTGCAAACACAGGCAGGCCCGCATAGCCGTCGCCATAAACAATGCGTTCGGGAAAATAACCTAAGTTTTCGAGTCGTTCCTTGGCTTCCCGAGCCAATTCCTTGATGCGCTCCACCGAATACACACGCGCACCCAGTTCCAGCAAAACAGCCGTTTGGTATCCCGAGCCCGTGCCCACTTCCAACACTTTCATGCCCGGATGCACATCGAGCAATTGGGTCATAAAAGCCACCGTAAAAGGTTGCGAAATGGTCTGTTCGTTGCCTATGGGCAAAGGCCGGTCTTCGTAGGCCAAGCGTTCCAGAGACGGATCCACAAAGCGGTGGCGCGGAACCCGTGCAATGGCGTCAAGTACACGCGGGTCGGTGATACCTTTGGCCCGGAGCGTGGCCACCAACTCATTGCGCGGACGGACAAATTTCAGGTCATCGGTGGAATTCATCGGTTTTGTTTTGCAGCATTTCGAATAATACGCACTTCGGGTTCCAGCGATATGCCGTAGCGGTCGAATACGTCGGCCATAATACGCTGGGCCAGTTTGTAGATTTGAAATCCCGTAGCATTGCCATAATTCACCAGCACCAGGGCTTGCTTGGGATGCACGCCCGCATCGCCTTCACGAAATCCTTTCCACCCCGCCCGGTCGATCAGCCATCCGGCGGGTATTTTTATACGGTCGTTTCCTGCGGGATAGGCGGGTAGGCCGGGATATGCTTGTGCCAACCGGTCGTAGTGTTCATGGCCGACCACCGGATTTTTGAAAAAACTTCCGGCATTTCCGGTAACGGCCGGGTCGGGTAATTTGGCGCGGCGAATTTCGACGACAGCGCGGAAAACGTCCTTGATGTCCGGCCTTGTGATGCCTTGGTCGTTTAAATAATTTTCCAAAGCCCGGTAGCGCACTTGTGGCGCACGTCCGGGAAACAACCGCAGTTCCAAACGATGAATAAAATAACGCCCCGGCCGGCGTTTGAACAGCGAATCCCGGTAACCGAATCCGCACTGGTCCTTGGTCAAGCGCATATTTTGTCCCGTTTCGGTGTCAATTACATGGCAGGCCGTCAGCACGTCGGCCAGTTCGGTGCCAAAGGCCCCTATGTTTTGAAAAGGCGCCGTGCCGGCTTTGCCCGGAATCAGGGCAAGGGTTTCGATGCCTTGCCACCCCCGTTCCACAGTGTGGTTCACCACATCGTGCCAATGCATACCACCTGGAACGGCAATATGAATGGATTCTTCCTGTTGGTCAAGGATTTCTATTTCGCCTTCCAAGCGATTCAAAATCACCAGTCCTTCAAAATCTTCCAAGAAAAGCACATTGCTTCCTTCGCCCAAAAAAAGGACGGGGACATGGCGGAAACGATTCAAAAGCGGCATCAAATCATCCGCTTGGTGCAGCGATGCCAAATACCGGGCCTTTACGTCCAGCCCGAAGGTGTTAAGGGCTTTGAGCGATATGTTTTCCTTTACCTCAATCAAGGCCGTGCGCTTGACGATAGGCGGCCAAGGCCTTACGAAGTATGTCCACCGAACGTTGCAGGTCGGTGGTGTTCAGCACGTAGGCAATGCGCACTTGGCGGCGGCCCAGTTCGGGATCGGAATAAAAACCGCCGGCCGGAGCTACCATCACCGTTTCGCCTTGGTCGTTAAATTCGCTCAGCATCCAGCGGGCAAAGTTTTCCGAGTCGTCCACCGGCAGTTCGGCCATCAGGTAAAAGGCGCCTTTGGGATAGCCGATACGCACGCCCGGAATGTTTTCCAAGCCCGCAATAAGCAAATCGCGTCGGGCTTTGTATTCGGCAATTACCCGGTCGAAATAACTTTGCGGTGTTTGCAGCGCCGCTTCCGAAGCATATTGACCCAGCGTGGGCGGACTCAACCGCGCTTGTGCAAATCGCAGCACTGATTGCATCAATGCTTTGTTTTTGCTCACCACCGCACCGATGCGCGCCCCGCACATACTGTAACGTTTCGACACCGAATCCACCAAAATGGCATGGTTTTCCATATCTGGTTGATGCATGATGGAATGGTGCGTGGTGTCGCCGTAGATAAATTCGCGATACACTTCGTCGGCAATAATAAAGATGTCGTGTTTGAGTGCCAGGTCGCGCAGTTGCCGCACTTCGTCTTCGGTATAAACATAGCCCGTGGGATTGGACGGATTGCTATACAGGATGGCCTTGGTGCGTGGCGTGATGAGTTTTTCGAATTCCCGCACGGGCGGCAGCGCAAAGTTGTTTTCGATTTTCGACTGCACGGGCACGGGTTTCACTTTGAAAAGCGTCACAAAGCTGTTGTAATTGGCGTAGTAGGGTTCGGGGATGATGATTTCATCGCCCGGATCGGCAATGCTACCCACGGTAAAGAGCAGGGCTTCACTTCCGCCGGTGGTTACAATGATGTCATCGGCCGTAACATCAATGTTGTGTTTGCGATAGTAGGCGGCCAGTCCTTCGCGGTAGCTTTCGGTGCCTTGCGACATGGTGTAGGGAATCAGCGGCTCATCAAAGCGGCTGATGGCTTCCAGCACGTTTTGCGGCGTGGGAATATCGGGTTGGCCGATGTTGAGATGATACACTTTGATACCGCGTTTTTTGGCGGCGTTGGCATAAGGCACCAATTTGCGGATGGGCGATGCGGGCATTTGGCCCGATAGCTGCGATAGTGCGGGCATTTTTTCGGGTTTTGATGCAAAGTTAGTTTTTGCCCGTCGAAAAACCAAGGTGATTTCCGTGAAGTTTTTTATTTTTTTTGGGCGCCCGGCTGGCTGCGTTCGGGGCGCCGCCGGCGGGCGGAGCCCGCTGCGGATGGCCGGACGTGGAACCGGATTTTTGGCCGCCCCGGCCCCGCGGCGAAGCCGCGGGGCCGGGGCGTATTAATTTTCAATCGGCTACGTCCGGCCACCCGCCCGGCGCGCTGGCGCGCGCCGCGGCGGCGCCTCAGCCG
>JALVVJ010000027.1 GCA_027023475.1 Flavobacteriales bacterium | reverse complement strand
ATCTCGGCTCCCGACATTGCTACGCAATGTACGGGACAAGTTCCGGGAGCCACCTTCGGCGTCTCCCTTCGCAGCCCTCGGAGCCCTTCGGTCTCCTCGGGAGGCGGCGAACCCGCGGGCGGTTTCGCCTTCAATGTTTACAGTAGGACATTAATCATAAACCTGGATGTATCAATCAAGGCCGGATGTCCCATTGTGGACGCGCGATTTATCGCGCGCACCTTATTATCGCGCCAGGGATGGAAGCGGTTATGCGGCGGCGAGCATCGCTTGCGATGCGTCCGCGCCGTAGGCCTGCCGTGGCGGCGGGGCGACCAGTGGGGAGCCACGACCGCCACGCTTGCAGGCCAAGAGCGGGGCGCCGCCGCATTCGAGCGGACAGCCCGGTCCCGACATCGCGTAAGCGATGTGCGGGAGGCGCCCTAATAAAACTATCTTTACTAACTTTGAACACCATCAAATGTATATCCGGGTGAACAGACTTCGGGTTTTATTGTTGCTCCTCCTGCTTCCGCCGATCCGGCAAGCAAAAGCACAGCATCTCGACCGTTGGGAAACAGGCATTAACCTGGGTTATAACTTGGCCCGCTACCGGACTACCTATCTTTTCGAATCTCCCATACCTTATTCATTCCAAGCGAGTTGGCAACACCCCTTGTATGCGCAAAAAAAACTCCGGCAACGTTACGGTCTGTTCGATGCCGGCGTTTTGTTGCTCTATCACGACTTTCGCAAGCCCGAATTGGGACGGAATTACAGTGTTTATGCCACCGGTTCGTTTTACTTGAACCGGCCGGCCGCTCCTTGGCAGTGGGTTTTCCGGCTGGGAATGGGATTGGCCTATAATACGCATCCCTACGATGCGCATAGCAATACCAAAAACCAACTTTTCGGTTCGCATTGGCTTTTCCCCTTCAATGCGGGATTTTACCTGTATGCTCCGCCCTTGAATAAATATTGGCGTTTTTGGACGGCCTTTACCGTGTATCATTATTCCAACGGCAACCTCAGGGCGCCCAATTTCGGTGCCAACCTGCCGGGATTGAGTTTCGGCCTGGCCTATATGCCTCCGGTAAAGGACAAGTTCCACGGGGCCGGCCTGCCGGACACGCCGCGCACTTGGATTTGGACCGCCGGAATGCGTTTCGGGTTCAACCAATCGGACTTTACGGGCAGCAGGGTTTATCCTTTTTTTATTCCGGCACTGAGCGCGGAGCGTGTGTTTAACTTCCGGCACCGGGTTATCATCACCGCCGAATTGTTCGTTTCCTACTTCCTGCGCGAACAAATCCGCTATATTTACTACACCTACCCCGAAGAGGGGCTCCGCAAAATACCCGATTTTAAACGGGCGGGGCTTTATGTGGCCCACGAATTCCACTACGGCAGTTTCGGCATCGATTTGGGAATGGGTTATTATTTCTACTATCCCTACCGGTTCGAAAGCCGCGCATACAGCCGGTTGGGACTGCGCTTTTTTGCCGGACGGCATTGGCGCTTGCTCTACGGTGTCAAACTGCATAGTTTCAGCCGTGCCGAAGCCCTGGAATTGGGTGTTGAATATCAATTTGGAAAAACCAGGTAGAAGATGAAACGCGGATTTTGGTTTTTGGTGATTTTGCTTGTTTTGGGAGGATGCAAATACCGTCTGCATTGCCGTTTTTCGCCCCGGCAGGCCCGTATCGAACGGATGATTCCGCGCATCGACACCTTGATTGTGGACCCTGCCGTAAGGACGTATTTGCATCAAAGCCCCTACTACCGGATTCGCTTGCAGGGCTCGGAAGATGTATTGCCCAGAACCCGGGTGGAAATCAGCGGAAAAACCTTGCGCATAACCAACGATGCCTATTGCCTTATTCAACATGCCGGTTCCACGGCCCGGCTCGATTTTTATGCACCTGACCTCAAAGTGATTATTGCCAACTCGGATTTGCCGGTTAGCTCTACCGATACCCTCCGTTACAGGCACCTGAAACTCATTAGCGAAAATGCCATAGTGGGCGAAAACAACATTACCGATTTTGACCTGACCGTGAACAACCGGTATTTATCCATTGTAGCCAACGGAACATCGATTTTTCGCATCCAAGGCCAAACGGATAACTTGAATGTGGGATTCTACGGCGTTAATCCGGCGTTTTACGGCCGGAGTTTACGGGCCCGGCGGGTTTCTTTCTTTCAGCGTAGTGGCGGTGATATGCATTTTTATCCGCTAAATCTTATCGATGGCGATTTATATGGCTACGGAAACGTGTATATCCATCACCGGCCCGACACGGTAAATATCCGCAGTCATTATGCCGGAAAGGTGATTTGGGTCGATTAAACGGCCGGTTCGTTTTGACGGCCGTTTTGCGAATGCAATTTAAATATACTCATGTTGAACTCGTGCCCCATCAGCAGAATAATGGCAAACACGTAAAACATAAATTGAATAATCAACAAGGCCCCGATGGAACCATACAACTGGTTGTAGCGGTTAAAATTTTGGATATATAAGCCAAACAAATAAAAACCGATAATCATAAATACCGAAGTCAAAAAACTGCCGGGCGAAAAAAACGGCAATTTGCGCCCTTCCTCGGTGCCGAAATGATATATCACCGACACCAAAAACAAAATCACTACGAAATAAATCAAGCGTTTGGACCAATATATCCAAGGGCCTATATCATCCAACAAACCCTCTTTTTGCAACCGGTAAATCCATATTTCGGAATAAATTTCCAAACCGATGGCCGTTAGAATAATAACGAATATCAACAGGGAAATGAGCAGGGCAAAGCCGTATTGGCGATAAAATTTGCGCACGCGGTAAACTTTGTTTACCGACGATTCGAAACCCGTGAGCATGGCATTGACCCCGTTGGCCGTAAAAACTATGGAAAGCAACAATCCCAACGACAGCAAGCTCTCGCGCCTGTGCAAAGCCAAGTCGGTTACGATTTGCCGGAACATATCCTGTGATTTGGGCGGAATCAAATCAAATATAAAGGTCATAAAATCCTCCTGAAAGCCGTGGATGGGAATAAAGGCGATCAAACTGAGCATAAACAACAAAAACGGAAACATGGCCATAAAAAAGTTGTAGGCAATGGCCGATGCACGCATGGTCAGGAAGCCGCGAACCAATCCGGTGGT
Source organism: Flavobacteriales bacterium (assembly GCA_027023475.1). Taxonomy (GTDB): domain Bacteria; phylum Bacteroidota; class Bacteroidia; order Flavobacteriales; family Flavobacteriaceae; genus JAADED01. The sequence continues at coordinate 14,263 of JALVVJ010000027.1, read as the reverse complement.
GTAGAACCGGAGCACTTCATAGAGGTTCAAATTCGGGTAGAACGGGAAACGCACACCTTGCAATGCACGCAAAAAACCGTAATACAATGCTGCCACATTCCTTTGGATGCGATGATATGTCCGTTTCCAAGCATTCATCCTTCCGATTTTAACTTTTCGGATACCAATGCCATGGCTTGGGACGGCGTTTGGGCATGCCGGATTGCAATACTGCCGGTCGAAAAAAGCTGTAATTCCTCCGGGATGCTGTCATCCGGTTTGTGTCCGGTAACAAATACCATCAACCGGGCATTGAAAGATGCGATTTTGGGCAAAATATGTTGCAAAAACCATTTTTCGAATTCCGCATCCGCAAGCATATCCACGCTGCGCAGATCCAGCATGACGGCCCTTGCACGCTTATGGATACGTCCGCTGAAAAAATTGAGCATTTCGTGATATACGCCTTCGGCGTCCATATAGGCGGCATATTCCGTGTAGCGCAAATGCATCAGATGTTGCAACTCCAAATAATGTGCTTCCAAAAATTTGGACCGGTATAATATCATCATTCGGGCATTGGCGGTATCCAAAGATACTGCATAAAATCGGGAATGCGGTTATCCTGCACAGGCACCCCTTCGTTTTCCAAAAGCCGCCGCATCAAATCGGGTGTTTCGAAATGCCAACGCCCCGTGAGCTCCCCTCGCCGGTTTACGACGCGATGGGCGGGAATGGCAGGATTGAATTTTTGGCGGTTCAGGATGTAGCCCACCATGCGCGCCGCCGAAGGCGAACCGGCCGCCCGGGCCAAATGGCCGTAGGTGGTTACGCGCCCCCGCGGAATGCGGCGAACCAAATCCAACACGCGTTTTTCGAAATCACTCATGTTCGTCCGGGATAAAAATCATCCCATTCTTTGGGCCTGGGCGGATGCAATTTGTTCACACTACGCGCCACCACGGTGGCCACAGTGGCATCACCGGTAACGTTGATCACTGTTCGCAACATATCCAACGGGCGGTCGATGGCAAAAATCAGTGCCAATCCCGCGGTTAGCAATTCCGACGGGAAACCCAAAGCATCCAATACAATCACCAGCATCACCATGCCGGCGCCCGGCACCGCTGCCGCCCCTATCGACGCCAAAAGCGCCGTAAGCACAATGGTCAGCTGGTTTTCGATGCCCAAACCCTGCGGCCACAAAACCTGCATGATAAACACCGCCGCCACGGCTTGGTATAAACTGGTTCCGTCCATATTCACCGTAGCACCCACGGGCAATACAAAACCGGCCACCTCCTTATCCACCCCCACGTGTTCCTCCACCCGTTCCATGGTAACAGGCAGCGTAGCCGCACTGGAACTGGTGGAAAAGGCCAACAATTGGGCCGGACTCAATTGCCGCAAAAACCACAAAGGATTTTTTCGGGCACCCAAGCGCACCAGCAAGGCATAAATACCAATCATCAATATCAGTCCTATCACCACTGTCAAAGCATACCACAACAAGCCCGCCATCAGGTTCCAATCGGCACCCGTGCTCACCACCAAATGAGCCATCAGGGCAAAAACGGCATAGGGCGCCGTGAGCATAATCAAATCCACGATTTTGAGAATAATCTCGTTGAAGCCATCAAAAAAATCCTTGACCGTTTGCACCTTGTGCGGCGGACTCAGCACAATGGCCACGCCCAACAGCACGGCAAAAAATATGACTTGGAGCATAAGCCGGTTGTTGCTCATGGCGGCAAACACGTTGTCGGGAACCATATCCACCAAAAATTGCAATGCAGGTTGCTGTTTTTGTTCCAAAGCCGTTTCGACGCGGGCTTGCATTTTGTCGGACTGCGAAAATTGCGAAACCAAACGTTCCACCGTTTCTTTTTTGATACGCTTGCCCGGCTTGATGGTATTCACTGCCACCAAACCGATGCTGATGGCCATAATCGTGGTAAAAACATACAAACCGAAGGTGCGTAAACCGATACGCTTGAATTGCACTATGTCTTTCAAATCGGAAATACCCTTGACCAAGGATGCCAAAATCAACGGCACGGCTATCATTTTGAGCATACGCACGAAAATAATGCCCCAAGGTTGGATCCAGTTATAGGAAAAATCTTTACCCCAAGGCACAAAACTCAGCAAGACACCGCCCGCCAATCCGGCCAGCATACCCAACAGGATTTTCCAATGCAATGCCAATCCTTTCCTTGATTGCTTATTCATTCGTTTGCATTTTTTGAAGCAGATACATATCGGCCAACACCAGTGCCGTCATGCTTTCCACAATGGGCACGGCACGCGGCAAAACACAAGGATCGTGGCGTCCTTTTCCGGCAATTTCCACCATTCGACCTTGCTTGTCCAAGCCCTGTTGTGCCTGCATCAAGGTGGCCACGGGCTTGAAACCTACGCGAAAATAGATGGGCATACCGTTGGAAATACCGCCTTGGATGCCACCCGAAAAATTGGTGCGGGTGGTTTTGTCGGGCAGGAAAAGGTCGTTGTGCTGCGAGCCGCGCATACGCGTGCCTGCAAATCCGCTACCGTATTCAAAGGCCTTGGCTGCGGGAATGGACAGCATGGCGGCGGCCAGTCGTGCCTGTAATTTGTCGAACACCGGTTCGCCCCAACCGGCCGGAACGCCTTCCACTACGCAGAAAATCGTTCCACCCACCGTGTCGCCTTGCTTGCGCACCCGCCGGATGAGCGCCTCGAAGCGGGCGGCCGCTTCGGCATCGGGTGTGCGCACGGCAAAATCGTCGATACGCTCCAAATCCAGTTCATTCCAGGGCTTGTCCAAACGTTCTTCCCCAACTGCATCCACATAGGCCCGGATACGTACTTGCGGAATAAGATGGGCCGCCAAGACGCCACCCACAATGCGTGCCACCGTTTCGCGTGCCGACGCCCGTCCGCCGCCGCGCCAATCGCGGTGGCCGTATTTGGCCGCATAAGTAAAATCGGCATGCGACGGGCGGAATACCTCTTTCATGTGCGCATAATCTCCAGGCCGTGCGTTGGTGTTGCGCACCACAAAACCGATGGGCGAGCCCAAAGTTTTCCCCTCGAAAATACCCGAAAGGAAATCCACACGGTCGGCTTCGCGTCGGGCGGTGGTTAGCGCAGATTGGCCGGGCCGGCGGCGTGCCAATTGGCGGTCGATCGATTCGAAATCGATGCGAACACCCGCAGGCATCCCGTCCAGTACACCTCCCAAAGCCGGTCCGTGCGATTCGCCGAAGCTGGTCAGGCGCAAAATACGGCCAAAAGTGTTGGACATGGAGCTTGAATTTGAAAGCAAAATACGGAATTTACGTCGAACGGCGGATTTTTTTTATTTGGGCGCCCCGGCGTCCCGCCCTCATTCATGCAGGCCGCACTTATTCACTTTGTTCAAATTGCGGCGCATTCATGAAGCGGGACTCGCTTCGCTCGCCTGCGTTCGGGGCGCCGCCTGCGGACGGCTGTCGCCTTGGCGGCGCCACATACCTGCCTTCGGGATGGCAGAGCACCCTTGTCAGCTATGTTTCCTCACGCGCCGCCGTCGGGCTGTTCGCTTATATTCGCCTTGGCGGATGCTGTGGTTTTGCGCGGGCTGCGAAGTGAAACGCCGCAAGGCGGTTCACGGAGCGCCGGAGCGAGACCGTCAGGGCTTGCGGAACTTGTCCCGCACATTGCGTAGCAATGTCGGGAGGCGCGGAACAAGACAAGGGGCGCCGGCGCCGCGCCGAAGGCGCGGGCCGGGCGGCGCAAAAAACCGCTGGATTTTTTTTGGCTATGCTCAATACAAATCCGCAATGCCATATTAATCCAATGTTTTGCGCCGCCGGCAGCGGAATTTTCATTCCGCCGCCGGCGCCCTGACGGCTTGTGGAGCCGTGAAGGTGCCCGAAGGGCGCCGGAACGCCTAAATCAACTGTGTTTTCGGATATATTCGTCCAATTCTCCCTTTTTGTCCAATTTCAGGTAAAACTTGATACCCTTCGACTTAGGAAGAAACTTCTTGTATTTCAGATAATAATCCAACACGGCATGCACGGCAGCCACATTGTGTTCGGCCCTTGTGCCTTTGGGATTTCGGATGGCTTGTTTGGCGTAGGCCGCCATAAAAATAAGAATACATTCGCCGCAATCGGTAAATTTGATAATATCGGGGTCGAGCACGATGGTGAGCGTAGGCGTTTTGTCGAGCCAAGTAACAAGGAATTTGGCAATCTCCTGCCGTTGCTTGCTTGTTTCGGGCGGATGATGCATCAACCAATCCGCCGCTTGAATCACGGCCGGCTCGAAACGGGCAAAATCCCGGACCGTGTCCGGATCAAAATCCGGTGGAACCCGGAAATCTTGGCCGCTAACAATTATGGCCGGGAACAATAGCAGTAAATAAAGTAGCAAAACCCGTTTCATTTTGATAAAATATTTAGTTTTTAAAACAAAATATACAAAAATATCGGGAATGTAAAAAATGTTTATATGCACATCACTCCGCATTAAATAGGGTTAAACGGATTTGTGCGACAAAACGTAGCAAATAGCACTTAGGGCTTGGGGATGGCAGGTAATATTTTGAAGGAATCAAGTATGCCTTGAATGGTGTCTAAATATTTGTTCCAGTCCTGTTCCAACCCCGTAAAAGTTACCACAAAGCCCTTTCCGTGCCACACGTAGTAGCGTTGCCGGAATCGCAATGCCCGGTCGTTCATCTGCACTTTGTAGTCCAAGCGGTAGTATGGAAGTGTGGCATCGGTTACTTTGTGCATGGAAATGACGCCATTGCCCAAAACATCTTCTATTTCCTTTTTGTTTTGCGTGAAATATTCATCCAGTGTTCGCGCACTTTTTAACGGCTCTTCAACCACTAACAAATTTTCGGAAAACCTGTCGTGATCCGACATTCGTGGACTTCGGAGGTAAAAACGCATGGGTTTGGCCAACAGGTTTTTGTCCTTCACGGTCCACGAAGGCGGGTATTTGATGTAAAATGTATCGGTGCGATAGGTTTTCCATTCCGCAGTGTCTATAAGATGCTTCGAAGAACCCTTGTCTGTATCACCGGCGGAAATCGAAAATTTTTTATTCATATCAACATTACCGGAAGGCGAACAAGCCATTTGCAATACGAAGCCGGCAGCTAACCCAAAAAGCCGGAAAAAGGTCAAAAATTTATTTATCATCATTTTTTATTTTCACGTTGCAAGAAAGCATCCCAGCCCTGGGCGGTCAAGGGAACTTTTTCGTTGAGTTTGGTTATTAAAAAAGCACCGGGCTCTTCGGTAAAATGGCCGACAATGCTCAATCCGGGTACGTTTTTGATTTTGGGATAATCTTTTTGCGAAACGGCAAAAAGCAATTCGTAGTCTTCACCGCCATTGAGGGCGGCCACCAAAGGATGCAGGTTGAGTTCTTCGGCCGCCGATGCCGTGCGATGGTCGATGGGAATTTTTTCTTCGTAAATCTGCACACCCAATCCCGATGCTTGGTTCAAATGAATGGCTTCGGACGAAAGCCCGTCCGAAATGTCGATCATGGCGGTGGGAATCACATTGTTCCGGGCCAACCATTCCACCACGTCTTTGCGGGCCTCGGGTTTGAGTTGGCGTTCCACAATGTAGCTGTAAGGTTCCAGGTCGGGTTGATGCTGCGGATTGGCTAGGAAAACTTCCTTTTCGCGCCGCAAAATTTGTAAGCCCATATAAGCGGCGCCCAAATCGCCCGTTACGACCAAAAGGTCGTTGGGCTTTGCACCATTTCGATAGGTGATTTTATCTTTTTCGCCGCCTCCCACAGCCGTTCCGGCCACAATCATTCCCTTGGCCGACGAAGTTGTATCGCCACCGGCCAAATCCACACCGTAATGATCACAGGCCAGTTTTACGCCGGCCATAAACTCATCAATAGCTTCGAGCGTGAAACGGTTGGAAACGGCCAGGTCGATAAAAAACTGTTCGGCCATGCCGTTCATGGCATAGATGTCGGAAAAATTTACCACGGCGGTTTTGTAACCCAAATGTTTGAGCGGCATATAACTGAGGTCGAAATGCACACCTTCGACCAAAATATCGGACGAAACCAACACTTGCCGGTCGCGATAATCCAACGTGGCGGCATCGTCGCCAATACCGAAAACAGTGGATTTATTACGGATTTTTACGTCGTCGGTCAAGTAATGAATAAGCCCGAATTCACCCAAATCTTCGACCGACCTCGGTGGATTGTTATGTTGATTGTCCTTCTGCATTTATTGTAGGGGAATAGTTTTAAAGAGCAGTTCAGCCGTAGCGGGATTGGTGGCCAAGGGCACGTTGTGCACATCACACAATCGCATAAGCATGGAAATATCGGGCTCGTGCGGATGCTTGTCGAGCGGATCCCGGAAAAAGATGACCATATCGGTTTTTCCTTCGGCCACACGTGCGCCTATTTGAGCATCACCCCCCAAGGGGCCCGAAAGCAGCCGAAGGACTTTCAGTCCGGTTTCTTCCACGTATTTACCCGTGGTGCCCGTGGCAATGAGTTGAACGTTGTTTTGTTTGAGAATATCCTTATGATCCATAATAAAACGGACCATTTCGGGTTTTTTGCCATCGTGGGCAATAAGGGCTATTTCCATGGTTAATCTTTATTTTTTTTTCGTGAGCCGCGTTCCTGGACAATAAAAAAACCGTCGCTGCCCTTGGTTTGGTATAGGGGCATAAGCATAAATCCACCGTAAGGCGACATCACTTCACGGCCGTTTTGCCGGGCAACGGGTTCGCCTTGCCGGACGGATTTGAAATTGTAGTAACCTTCGTTCATCCGGTAATGATGATAATCTTCCAATTTGTGGCGATACACCATTTCGAGCCGGTGAGGAAGGTTGTGCGAAATTTTTTCCAAATGCGCTTTCATCTGTGCCACAAACGGAAAATCCTCGGCCCGTATGATGCCGGTTTGTTCCAGCGTAATCCAAATGGCGCGTTCCAGGTTATCGGTAGCTTCGCCGGTGTTGTGTTTACCGCCTTCGAAGACCACCGAGGTCATTCCTTTTTCGCCGTAATAATTCAAAGCGGTTTCGGGCAGTGAACGGGCGAGTTTTTCGATATAAGGCACGCCGAAGCTGCGGGCCAATTTTTCGCTCGGGAAATTCTCGGCCGGAATACAAAACAGCCCCGAATCGGCCGAAAAGGTATGTAAATCCAGCAGGATACAATCCTTGTATTGTCCCTGACAAATCTTTTCGATGAGTTCATGAATTTCGGCCAGTTCCTTAAAATCATATTGCTTGGCGTTGGATGCATCACGAATTAAATCATCGCGCCAAATGCGATTGAGATCCACATCCACAAAGCGCTCGTTCCGTTGCAGGGCTTCCAAATTACCCAAGATAAAGTAAATACTACCGTGGATTTGACCGCTATGCTGACGGAGTTCCCGGGCCACACGTTGCATGGCTTCCGGCCCGCTATGTTCGTTACCGTGCATACCGCCGATGATCAACAATTTTGGCCCGTGGGATACTTCCAATCCAAAAAACAAATGCCTGTCCTTCATTGCCATTCCACCCTATTAATGAAATGCAAATTTACAAATTTTTCGTTTCCTTAATATATGTTTAAAGCCGGTGAAAAAGCCGCTTGCTCAGATGAAAAAATTCGGTTTCGGTGAGCATACCCACCAATTTGCCGTTTTGCACCACAGGCAAGGAGCCGATGCGGTTTTGGTCCATAATTTCCACGGCTTTTTCCAATTTTTCTTCGGGTCCGATGGTTTGGGGGCTGGTAAGCATAATGTCCTTGATGCGCAGGTCGGGGTAGTTGTTTTGCAAGGCCATTTGCCGGAGTTCGCGAAGCAACCTGCGGGCCGTTACCAATCCCACAAAATCGCCCTTGTGGTTTTCCACGGGCACATAACGCAATTTGGCCCAGTCCATCATATCGGCCACCAGTTCCACAATATCTTCGGGGTGAACCGAAATCACGTCGGTTTTCATCACTTCTTCCACCAGCAGCTGCGACGGATGCCAGTGGGCCAGTTCTTGCATTTCGGGCAGCAGCCATTCGTGGACGGGTGTGCCGTTTTTTTGGTTCCGCACCGTAGCGGAAGTGATGAGTGTCATAATTTCTTCGCGCGAAGCGGAATCCTTGAACTTGCCGTAGGTTTCCAACATCCAGCCCGCTCCGGTTTGACCGCGTTTTACACGTTGTTCGATAATATCCAAATAGCGGTCAATGTCGCCGGTATCCATATTGCGCGACTGCAATCCCTCGCGGGCCAACGGAAGCAGTTCGTTTAGGATAAGTTCATCGGCATAGTAGGCGGTGTTGTTGATCCACTTGAATTTTTTGGCCATTCCGGTACGGCTGGCGGCATAGAAATTCTCTTTGACGTGTTCGAAACGGATAAGCGGTCGCACATCGTCGTATTGACGAGCAAAGCCCTCCATAAGTCCCAACCACAGGGCGGCATTGGCCATTTCGTCGGCCACGGTGGGCCCGGCCGGAAGCATACGCGCTTCGATGCGCAGGTGTGGTTTTCCGTTGGGCGATATACCGTAAACCGGACGGTTCCAACGATAAATGGTAGAATTGTGCACCGTAAGGGCTTTGAGCACGGGCACTTTGCCTTGTTTGACATATTCCAAACTGTCGTGCGGAATGTCGGCACCCAGCAGCACGCGGTAGCGCAGCACGTCTTCCTTGAAAATATCCAAAATACTTTCATCCACCCAACGGGTGCCGAAGGTTACCCGCGGATGACGGTCGCGTATGTGTTCGCTACTTACGCGCGTGTCGATGGATTGCTGGAACAGGGCCACGCGGGTTTCGTGCCACAATCGTTTACCGAAAAGCAGCGGCGAATTAACGGCCACCGCCATCACCGGTCCGGCAATAAGTTGGGCGATGTTGTAGCGTTTGGCAAAGTTTTCGGGCCGCACTTGCAGGTGCACCTGAAAGCCCGTATTGGCCGCTTCGATCAGTCCGCTTTGGAGTTTAATGTTGAGTTCGTCAATGCCGTTGATGTTGATGAGGAACTCTTCGCCACGCATTTCGCGCAGGGCATCCATCAGGGCGAAATACCGGTCGATGGGGGTGATGTTTTCGCGTTCCACATCGAATTTACGCACGGTGGGCAGGATGCCCGTAAGGATAATATCGGCCTCGTGCCGGCGGGCGATGTTGCGGATTTTCTCCAAGTCGGAAAGGATTTGGGCTTCCATTACCGACAGGGATTTGCCACCGAACACCTGCGGATCCACATTGGTTTCCAGGTTGAAACGGGCCAATTCGGGACTCAGGTTATCCATCCCTGCCTCCCGGATAATTTCCAAGTTAATGGGATTGGGTTTGAAATTTTTGTCCACCAAACAAAATTCCTGTTCGGCGCCTATATGGGCTTCGCTTCGGTCGAACCAATCCTCGCGGAGCATAAACTCCAATGCCTGAATATCGCGCAGCAGATTTTTGGTGAATTTGGCGATTTCTTCGGGCGATGCGGCTTTGTGAACATTAAAATCTCCCATAAAATTTTCGTTATAAAATACGAATATAGGGGAAAATCGGGAAAAAGCAAGGAAAAGGACGAAAATTTTTCTTAAAGATTTATTGTGCAAAAAAATGCGCCAGGGATGGAAGCGGTTATGCGGTAAAGGGCAGGCCGATGGTTTTCCGCCCGGCGGAGGCGACCGAAGGAAGCCCCACGCACGGGCGGCGCGGGCAAGCGTAGGCGCAGCCGCGCAAAACCACGGCCCTGCCCGAGCCGCATTTGAGCGGACAGCCCGACGGCGCCCGGGCGTTGCAGCAAGTATAAAATATGCACACCAAGTTTTGTTCTTTTTGCCGATAACGGCATTGACAATCCTTGCCATAGCTACGGCTATGCCTTCGGATTGCCGGCTTTGTTCTCGACAAAAATAACTGCAACTTTTCCGACATTTTATACTTGCTGCAACGCCGTGAGGAACGGCAAGCGGGAGGACGCTCCGCCGGCCGAAGCGCTTGCCGAGCCGCCGCCGCAGCGCCGTAGGCGCTGACGGATTGCCTCCGGCAAGCCGTACGGGCTTCGCCCGCCGGCGGCGGCCCGAACGTGAGCGCCGGGGCGCCCGAATCCAAAATAAAATCCTTGCATTTTTCGACGGCATTTGTATATCTTTGCCTATGGAAGCAAAACAAGTGCAACCGCTCAAACGTATCGTCATCACGGGCGGGCCCGGAACGGGTAAATCCACCGTTATCAACGAACTGATTCGCCGCGGTTATGCCGCTATGCCCGAAGTTTCGCGCGAAGTTATCCGCGAAGCCAAAGCCCGCGGCATCGATCAGCTTTTCCTGACCGATCCGCTGCTGTTTAGCCGCAAACTCATCGAAGGACGCGAACGCCAATTCCGCGAAGCGGAAAAGCTGGGTAACAGCCCTGTTTTTTTCGACCGCGGCATTCCCGACGTGCCAGCCTATATGCGTTATAGCAAAACACCCGTGCCGGACGAATTTATGGCCTCGGCACGAAAACACCGCTACAATCAACCCGTGTTTATTATGCCGCCCTGGCAGGAAATTTATGTGAACGACTACGAACGCTACGAAAGTTTTAACCAAGCCCAACTCATCCACAACCGCTTGGTGAATATGTATATGGAATTGGAATACTTCCTGATATTCGTTCCTTTCGGCACGGTGGAAAAACGTGCCGATTTTATTTTGGACGTGCTCGACAAATATGAATAAAGGCGACCGCCTTGCGGAAATTCTGAAACGCTATTGGGGATACGATTCCTTCCGCTATCCCCAACGGGAAATTATTACCGACTTGCTTCAAGGCCGTGACGTTTTGGCCGTGTTGCCTACGGGTTTCGGTAAATCCTTGATTTACCAAGTGGCCGGTTTGGCCTTGGACAAACTCACGGTGGTGGTGTCGCCGCTCATCGCCCTGATGGAAGACCAAAAAGACGGCCTGCTCCGCCGCGGCATCAAGGCCGAAGCGCTCACCGGACGCATAGGCCGCGAACAAATGCGCGCCCTGCTGGATAATGTGCGCTTCGGTGATTACCGCTTTTTGTTCCTTTCGCCCGAACGGTTGAAACACACTTTGGTTCGTAACTTTTTGCCGCATCTGAATGTGGGACTTTTTGTGGTGGACGAAGCCCACTGCGTTTCGGAATGGGGACACGATTTCCGTCCCGAATATTTGGAAATCGGCCCTTGGCGTGAACATTTGCCCGGCGTGCCGTTCCTGGCCCTCACGGCCACCGCCCTGCCCGAAACCCGGCGCGACATAACCGAACAATTACGTTTAAAAAATCCGCAGGAATACATTTTGTCGTTTTACCGCGACAATATTTCCTACAACGTTGATTTGACCGAAAACAAATTCCAACGGCTGGGCGAACATCTGAAAAATGCAGGAGCGGCCATTGTGTATGTGGGCACACGCAAAAAAACGGTGGACATTAGCCGGATGCTTCTTGAACAAGGTATCCGAGCCGATTTTTTCCACGGCGGCCTGCCGGCCGAAGAAAAGGCCGTCAAACTACGCAACTGGCTTTCGGGCAAAACGCCCGTAATGGTGGCCACGAGTGCCTTCGGTATGGGCATAGACAAGCAGGATGTTCGCTTGGTGATTCATTTCGACATTCCCTGGACGCCCGAGCAATACATTCAGGAAAGCGGACGCGGGGGCCGCGACGGAAAGCCCGCCCGGGCACTGGCCCTTATCGATAGCCGCGACCGTGAAAGTTTTTTCCAACTCCTTGCATTGCAAACTCCGTCGATGGAAAAAATCCGGCAAGTGTATCAAAATATCACCGGCCGCTTGCACGTGGCGCCCGGCGACGGCGAAGGGGCCGAATTGGTGGCCGACATCAAGGATATGTCCCGCCAATGGGGATTGCCCGTATATACGCTTTACGTATCCCTGCAAATACTTGAAAAATACGGCTTGATTGAATTGGACGAACAAAGTGCCCGCTTGTCGCAAGTGCAAATCCTGTCGGAGCCGGCGGTGGTGTATCAAGTGCTCCAAAACCAAGCCGACGACAGTTTGCACTGGAAAGTGCTGGAAAACCTGGTGCGCTCGGGCGTGGATGTTTTCGACTTTCCTGTAAAATTTTCCGAACGGCGCCGGGCTTATCAATGGGAAATGAAACAAGAAGAACTGCATCGTGCCCTGGAACGGCTTAAACTGCTGGGTTGGATTGCCTACGAACCGGGCACTGACAAACTCACCATACGGCTTGCTTTGCCACGCGACGACGATTATATTAATATGCACGCGGCAGCCATACGCAAACATATGGACATCAAGCGCCACAAAGCCGAAAAAATGTGGGAATATTTGCAAACCGATGCTTGCCGTGTCCGGTTTTTGAAAGTTTATTTCCACGAAAAAGACGCCGCCGGTTTCCGCTGCGGCCGGTGCGACAATTGCCGCCGTAGGAAACAAGCGCTCACACTCCGGCAGGCCGAAAAGCAAATCATTAGACTACTTAAACAGATGGATTATATGGATTTTACCGCCCTGGCCGAGCATATCACCGACCGGGAATTGCTTCACCGTGCACTAACGCGTTTGTTGGACAACCGGCGCATTGGAATGGATGTGCGCAGGATGTATTTTTTGAAGAAATGACTTCTGCCTCGTCAAACTCCGCATTTTTTTGTATTATTATTCAATTTTTGATAAGCGGCGGATGTTATGAACAAAAGAATCGTTCCCGTTGATATTTTTCGCGGTCTGACCATCGCATTAATGATTATTGTAAACAATCCCGGAACCTGGTCGCACATCTACCGGCCCTTGGACCACGCCGAATGGTTCGGCGTTACACCCACCGATTGGGTTTTCCCGTTTTTCCTGTTCATTGTGGGGACATCCATTGTGTTGGCCTATCATAACCGGCCTACCGATAATTGGAAAACTTACAGGCGGATTATTTCACGCACCATAAAACTCATTCTGCTGGGTTGGTTTTTGGCGGCTTACAAATTGAAATATCCTTTCTTGAAGGAATGGGATCAATTGCGCATACCTGGCGTATTGTTCCGTATCGGTGTTGTATTCTTTTTTGCCGCATTGATTTATTTGTTTTTCAAATGGCTTTGGAAAAAATCGGGCATAAAAACGGCACTCGCTTTCCTGTTGGTGCTTATTGTGGTGGATTTGGGATCTTATTGGTATGCCATGATTGGCCGATATGAATTGCAAGGAACAACTCCGGTGGAACAACTCATCCGTGAAAAACTCAACAAAACCGATAATTTGGCCTCGCAAATCGATAGGAAGATTTTAGGCATCAACCACATGTGGCGCCATTGGGACCCCGAAGCCGGCAAGCGCGTTCAGGGCGATTACGATCCCGAAGGGCTGTTTTCCACCATTCCGGCCATTGCCACCGCGCTTCTGGGAATGCTATTGGGATTACTACTGCTTTATGTGCCGGGCGATGGGAGGCGTGTGTTTTATTCCTTGATTTTGGGCGGCATATTGATTGGGCTCGGATTTTTATGGGAGCCCTGGTTTCCGTTCGGCAAAAAACTGTGGACTTCGTCCTATGTGCTCTACATGGCCGGATTGGCCTTTGTAATTTATGCCGTTGTGCATTTCGTTTACCATTTTATTTCGTGGCGGGGATGGTCTTTCCCATTTGTTGCCTTGGGTATGAATGCCATTGCCGTATTTTTCCTCAACGGATTTATTGCCAAAACTTTTTATATGCTCAAAATCCAAGGGAAGGCATTGCATTATTGGCTTTATCATTACACTTGGGGACATTGGTTGGGAAATAATGAATCGGCTTCATTGATGTATGCATTAAGCGTGCTCGGGTTTTATATCTTACTTTCGGTTTATCTTTACCGGCGTAAAATCTTTTTCAAAGTCTAAGGGACATGGCATTGAATTATATTTGGGCGGCTTTTTTCTTGATTGCTTTCTTAGTGGCGGTGTTCAAGGCCTTTTTGGCAAGTTATTTTGGCCTGGAAACCGACCCGGAAATTTTCAACAAGATCATGGAATCCATTTTCGGTCGCGCCAAATTGGGATTTGAACTCTCGTTATACCTTACTGGCGTTTTGGCCCTGTGGATGGGTATTATGAAAATCGGTGAACGAAGCGGAATGGTCGAAAAACTGGCTTGGTTGGTCCGGCCGTTTTTCCGTAAAATATTTTCCGGCGTTCCGCCCGAACATCCGGCCAACGGGGCTATGATGATGAATTTTTCGGCCAACATGCTGGGCTTGGACAATGCCGCCACGCCTTTGGGGCTCGAAGCCATGAAAGAATTGCAAACGCTTAATCCGAAAAA
>JALVVJ010000026.1 GCA_027023475.1 Flavobacteriales bacterium | reverse complement strand
GTGTCGCGCCGGTTTATGTATTGGCAGGTGTATATGCACAAAACGTCCTACATGTTCGAAAAACTTTTGGGTCAAACATTGCGCAGAGCCCGGGAGTTGTTTTTGTCAGGCGAAAAGATTTATGCCGATGAGGATTTGGCTTGGTTTTTTAAGCGTGATACCGGCCCTATCGACGACGAAACCGTGGAACGGTTTTTGCGGCTTACCGATGCGGACATATGGGTGCACCTGAAAAAATGGATGGATGCCGGCGACAAGGTTTTGGCTTTTTTGGCCCGTAGCATTGTTTTGCGCCGGCCGTTCAGGATTGAAATAGCGCGTGAACCTTTTCCGGCCTCTTATGTCCACAAAATAAAAACAAAAGTGCAGCGTTCCATGAATATAGGTCCCACCGGCACCGGATACCTGGTTTTGAGCGGAGCCATGCGCAATACGGCCTACGAGCGTAAGCGGGCACCGATTTATATCCTGAAAAAAGACGGGCGCCCGGTGGAGTTTTCCGAACTCACCGACCATGCCTACATGCAAGCCCTTGGCGAACCTACCGAAAAGCATTATTTGATTTACCCCAAGCACCTGTAAAATTTTTATACCTTTGCAGTAATGAAGGTTACAGTAGAAAAAATCGCAGAATTACTGGGCGGAACCGTCGAAGGGAATCCGGACATCCCCATCAACGGCCTGGCCAAAATCGAAGAAGCCGGCGAAAACGATATTTCGTTCCTGGCCAACCCGCGCTATACGCCCTATGTGTATTCCACCGGTGCGGGAGCCGTTTTGGTGTCGCGGGATTTTAAGCCCGAAAAACCGGTAAAAACCACTTTGATTCGTGTAGATAATCCCTATGCGGCCTTTACCGAGCTGTTGGAAATGTATAACGGAACCACACCCGTCAAAACCGGCATCGAACCGCATGCTTTTATTCATCCGTCGGCACAAATAGGCAAAAATGTTTATATCGGTTCTTTTGCCTATATCGACGAAAAAGCCGTTATCGAAGACAACGCCAAAATTTTCCCGCACGTGTATGTGGGAAGCGAAGTTCGTATCGGCGAAAATACCGTTTTGTATCCCAACGTAACGGTCTATCACCAATGCGAAATCGGAAACAATTGCGTTATTCACGCCGGCACGGTTATCGGTTCCGACGGGTTCGGATTTGCCAGCGACAATGGCGCACGGCGCAAAGTGCCGCAAATCGGCAATGTGATTATTGGCAACAATGTGGAAATAGGCGCCAACACCACCATCGACAGGGCCACTTTGGGGCACACCATTATCCACGACGGCGTAAAATTGGACAACCAAATCCAAATCGCCCACAATGTGGAAATAGGCGAAAACACGGTAATAGCCGCCAAAACGGGCATATCGGGTTCCACCAAAGTGGGAAAAAATTGCAGTATTGGCGGTCAGGTAGGCATGGCCGGGCATCTTCGCATTGGCAACAACGTGCAGGTGGGGGCACAGTCGGGTATCACGCGTAATGTCAAGGATGGCGAAGTGCTCATCGGTTCGCCCGCCCTTCCGGCGGCCAATTTCCGCAAATCCAGCGTGCTGTTCAAAAACCTGGCCGACTTGTATGACGAAATCAAAAAATTGAAAGCCGAAATAAAATCCCTAAAATCGCCACAAAACCCATGAAGCAAAAAACGCTGAAAAAAGCCGTGTCGGTCGAAGGTGTGGGCCTGCATACGGGCAAGCAGGTGCACATGACGCTTAAACCCGCTCCCGAAAACCATGGCATTGCCTTTGTGCGAACCGACCTGGAAGGCCATCCCTATATCGAAGCCAATGCCGACCTGGTTACCAGCACCCTGCGCGGCACCACCCTGGAAAAAAACGGCGTGCAAATCAACACGGTGGAGCATGTTTTGGCGGCCATAACCGGCATGGATTTGGACAACGTGATTATCGAATTGGATGCCTCGGAACCGCCTATTATGGACGGCTCGGCCTTGCCTTTTGTGGAACTTATCGAAAAAGCCGGCATTGCCGAACAATCGGCCGAACGCGAAGAGTTTGTGGTCAAAGAAAATATTTCCTATATCGACCCCGACACGGGCAGCGAAATGATCCTGATGCCCGCCGATAAATTCCAAGTTACCTGCATGGTGGATTTCGGCACCAAGGTTTTGGGCACCCAAAATGCCTACTTACGCGATATTTCCGAGTTCAAGGAACAAATCGCCGCCGCTCGCACTTTTAGTTTCTTGCACGAATTGGAAATGTTGCTTAAAAACGGATTGATCAAAGGCGGTAACCTGAACAATGCCATCGTGTTTGTGGACAAAGAAATCGACGACGAAACACTCGCATTGCTCAAAAAGGCCTTCGGACGCGACGATATACAGGTCAAACCCAACGGCATCCTGAACAACCTTACCCTGCGCTGGGCCAACGAAGCGGCACGGCACAAACTCCTTGACATTGTGGGTGATTTGACTTTGGTGGGCACCAAAATTCGTGGCAAAATTATTGCCAGCAAACCCGGCCACAAAATCAATACGGCTTTTGCCAAAAAGTTGCGCAAAATCATCCGCAACGAAAAGCGCAACAAAGTGCCCAAAATCGACCTGAACGCCGAACCCTTGATGAACCTGTTGGACATCCGCCAACTTTTGCCCCACCGTCATCCGTTTCTGCTTGTGGATAAGGTTTTTGAACTGACCGACAAGCATGTGGTCGGTGTCAAAAACATTACGTTCAACGAATTCTTTTTTCCGGGCCATTTCCCGGCCGAGCCGGTAATGCCCGGCGTGTTGATATTGGAAGCTATGGCACAAACCGGCGGCGTATTGGTGCTCAAAACCGTTCCCGACCCCGAAAACTATTTGACCTATTTCCTGAAAATGAATCATGTCAAATTCAAGAAAAAGGTCTATCCGGGTGATACGCTTATTTTGCGGGCCGACCTGCTCGAACCCATTCGCCGTGGTATCTGCCATATGCAGGCCTACGCTTATGCCAACAACCGGTTAGTGGCCGAAGCCGAAATGGTAGCCCAGATCCTTCCCAAAGACAAAGCCATCGAAAAATAATTTCCTCCGCTATGCATTCCGAACTTGCCTACATTCATCCCGAAGCCCGAATTGGCGAAAACGTTATCATCGAACCTTTTTCCTATATCGACAAAGATGTGGTCATCGGCGACGGTTCGCATATCGGCCCGCACGCGGTCGTCTATGCCGGTTCGCGACTGGGCAAAAACAACCGAATTTTTCCGGGTGCCGTTATCGGTGCCATTCCCCAAGACCTGAAATTCCAGGGTGAATACACCTTGGCCATTTTGGGCGACAACGTAACGGTGCGCGAAAGCGCCACGGTGAATCGCGGCACCAAGGCCTCGGGCAAAACGGTGGTGGGAAGCCATGTGCTTATTATGGCCAATGCACACGTGGCGCACGACTGTGTGGTGGGCGACCATGTGATTATGGCCAACAGTGTGGCTTTGGCCGGTCATGTGCAAGTGGGCGACTGGACGGTGATGGGTGGACTTTCGGCCGTGCAGCAATTTGTCAAAATAGGCCAGCATGTGATGGTATCGGGCGGATCGCTGGTGCGCAAGGATGTGCCACCCTACATCAAGGTGGGCAAAACGCCTTTGCAATACGAGGGCATCAATTCTGTCGGACTTCGCCGCCGTGGTTTTAGCGATGACAAAATCCGCGAACTACATGCTATCTATCGTGTTGTGTATCAAAAAGGTATGAATGTAACCCAGGCGGTTGAGTTTGTTGAGAAAAATTTTGAACCCACGCCCGAACGGGATTTGATTCTCGACTTTATCAAGCAATCGGTCAAGGGTATTGTACGCGGATAATATCGATTTTATTAGCGCTGCGGCGCCCTGCGGGCGCCTTCACGGCTCCACAAGCCGTCAGGGCGCCGGCGGCGGAATGAAAATTCCGCTGCCGGCGGCGCAAAATTATTCCGGCAAATGCTTGTGAAATCGGCAGTAAAAAACCACCTCGACCGTAAATTTTCTCCCTTGTTTTGCGCCGCCGGCCCCGCGCTTACGCGCGGCGCCGGCGCCCTTAGTCTTGTTTCGCGGCTCCGGGAGCCGGCACGCTCTGCCTCTGGCTTCGCGCTTGTCTCCCTTCGCGGCTCCGGCAGCCACCTGCGGCGTCTGCCTCCGCCACCGCGTCAGCCCTGCGGTCTGCCGCGGGGGTAGTATCCCTTAAAGTGTGTATGAAGGCTTTTTTTGGACATACAAATTTATTCATTTTTACTTTTTTTTGAGATTAATGATTTGAAGCGAGCGAAGGCGTAGCCGAAGCGAGCTTCAAATCATTCGGACCACCTGAATTTTTCCGTCTCATATTTTAGACTTGTTACTTTCCATTTAT
>JALVVJ010000025.1 GCA_027023475.1 Flavobacteriales bacterium | reverse complement strand
GTGAAGTGCACTACCCTTCGATACAAAATTGCTCCTTGGTTGCAAGTTCGCTTATTAGCAGGCATTTTCGCGCCAGGGATGGGAGCGGTTATGCGGCGCGGGGCAAGCCGAATTTTTTGTGCCGGTGGCGGGGGCTCGCAGCGCAAGAGACCACGGCGCCGGCTTTACAAAAACCGGCCTTGCCCAAGCCGCATTTGAGCGGACAGCCCGGTCCCGCCAAGTGAACGCGCTGCGATGCGCAGCACGCAGCTTGCGTGAACTTGTGCGGGAGGCGCCCTAAAACAAAAAAACAAATAACTTATCTTTGCATAACAGGAGCGCCGAAATAAATGAAAGTCAGATTTTTTGCTTGGGTTTTTCTTACACTGTCGCTTTGGTCTTGCCATAAGCCCAAAATGCTGCTGCCGGTGAATGATAACCCCGGACCGCACGACATCAACAGCGTTACGCAGGCCTATGTGTTTTTTGAAATTCACGGCGGCGACACGGTGGCACGGCTCAACAAAAACCAACTGTTTACGGCTATGCACTGGGTGGTGCACGTGGACAGGCGCCTGCCGCTGAAAAAAATCATCGTCCCCTTGCAAACACTCTACAAAAAGCGTCATAAAAAATCCATCCACAGCAATCCCGGTGCGCGGATGTATTTGAGCCACGTGGACACGCTGCGCAATGTGCTGGCCCTGGACGATTTTACCGATGTGGAAGTCGAAACACCCTTTTATTTTTCGCGCCAATACGTCGAAAAATACCCGAAAATCACAGGCGGCAAGCCGGTGGTGCACCTGGATTTGCAACCGGGCAGGTTATGGGCCGACAGTATGGCTTTTGCCTTTCCGGCCCGGAAAAAGGCCTTTTTGGCCTATATGGACAGCTTGAAAACCGACCGCCGGCCGCGCTTGGTGTTTATCAATGCCGACTACAATGTAGACTACGGCAGCTTCAACAACCTGCTGGGCGCCGTGCACGGCTTGGACAGCATTATGTTCCGGTTGTCGAACAAAATGTTTTGGTATAATCCCGCAGAAGTGCAACGATGACCGAACTGCTTCACATACGGTTTTTGGACATCCTGGACATTGTGTTGTTCGGGCTGTTGCTCTACTACCTGTATAAACTGCTCAAAGGCACTGCGGCCATCAATATTTTTGCGGGCATTGCCATTATTTACCTGATTTGGAAAGTTACGCAATGGGCCCGGATGCAGTTGCTTTCGGAGGTTTTGGGCAAGTTTTTGGGCCTGGGCGTAATTGCGCTGTTGATTGTTTTCCAGCAGGAAATCCGGCAATTTTTGTTAATGTTGGGCTCCAAAAAAATTACGCCGTCGGGGATGTTTCAGGATTGGGGATTATTTTCGCGAACATCGCATAAACAAACCAATGTGGAGGCGCTTGTCAATGCCGCCAAAAACCTGAGTATACGGCAAATGGGTGCATTGATTTTGATCAAGCGCAATCAGAATTTGGATTTCCTGAAAAACACGGGCGACAAAATGGACATCACGGTCAACGAGCCCATTGTGGAAAGTATTTTCTACAAAAACAGTCCGTTGCACGACGGTGCCATTGTGGTGGAAGGCGACAAAATCACCGCCACGCGCGTGGTGCTACCCATATCGCCCGAAATCAAATTGCCCAAGGAATACGGCTTGCGCCACTTGGCGGCGGTGAGCATTACCAAAAACACCGATGCGCTGGCCCTGGTGGTGTCGGAAGAAACGGGCAAAATTTCCTACATCCGCAACGGCCGTTTTGTGCCCTACAAGGACTACGACGACCTGGTGCGCAAAATCAAGCGCGACCTGGGTCAATGGGACGGACGTTAAACTTTGGGCCGCCGCCGGCATCCAAGCATTACAAGATGTTGTATGAACGAAACCGAAAGGCGGATTTTAGCCGAAAAAGATCCGGGCCGCCGTATGTCGGCCTTGGTGCGCCACTACGGTGAGCAACTCTATGCCGTGATCCGGCCCATTGTGAAAACCCACGCCGACACCGACGACGTGTTGCAGGAAACGCTGCTGAAAATCCACCTGAACTGGGATAAATTCCGCGGCCAAAGCGGATTGTTTACCTGGATGTATCGCATTGCCGTCAATGAGGCCTTGCAATTTCTCAGGCGCAAATACCAAAGCAGCCGCGTGGACGACCCCGAACTGCACCGCCGGCTCCTGGAAAATATGCGTGCCGACCCTTGGTATAACGGCGACGACATTCTGTTCCGGCTGGAACAAATACTGCTTACACTGCCGCCGCGCCAACAGGAAGTTTTCCGGCTGAAATATTTCGGCGGCTACAAGTTCAAGGAAATGGCGGAGATGCTGGACTTGTCGGAAGGCGCCTTGAAAACCCATTACCATTTGGCCGTCAAAAAAATCAAGGAAGCCATCGGGGAGATGGATTTGGGGTGAAGGAGCAGTTATTACGCCGGTTTGCAGCTATGGTAAAAAATCACCCCGGATTATAGAAATGAAACTTATGGTAGCGCTATGTTAATACCGCGCCAGCGGGCGAAGCGCAAGGATATATTTTAATCCAAAACCACCGAACAACCATTTAAAAAAAACAATTACCGATTAATGCATAAACACATCCACCGCATACCTTAGATATTTGGTTGTTTTGTCTCCTTTGTATTTTGTTCCTATCAACCAATGAAGAGTATCCCGCATTTGCGCTAGCGAATCTTTTTTTGACATAAGAATGATCGCATCAAGTTTTTTACTTTTTTTCGCGCCAACCCAATGGAAGTAAACTTTTCCGCCTTCGGCCTTTGAGGCATCGTGAATAATGATTAATATCGGATCGGAGGTTATTTTTATCCGCTTATCGGGAATTATCGTCATATATTCATCTTTTCCAAAAGTAACCGTTTTCGTTCCGTGCCATATATGCGATAGCCGGCCCGAAGCATCGGCTTGGTATATATCCAAGGCCAAAAAAGTTTTAGTGTCATTAATTTTACGCTCGGTCATTGTTTTCATATCAAAATATTCTTTGGACAGGTAAATCCTTATGCTGTCCATATGTTTCCCATACACCTTGGCATCTTTGATGTGAAGTACCAGTCCCAAATCGTATTTGCTGAGTAGCATTCGCCCTCCGGTTCGGTGTTTGGTCGAATATTTATAGCGTTTTGATTTTATGCTAACCGTTACCGGCCTTAATGTTTCGTTTGCAGGAGCCAAATAAACGGTGTCCGATGGGCGGTTTTTTTTCAAAGAAAACGTTTTCGATTTATAGCCCTGCATGCTAATCATTGCGGGCTTATCGAAAATTATTTTTGTATCCAAATCTATCCTTCCCGAATCATTGGCAACATACCGGGCCGATGTTGTTTGCAATACGGCCCCCGGCAAGGGGAAGTTCGTGAGCGAATCCACGACAATGACGGATTGCCCAAATGAAATTCCTCCACCTGTCACCACAAGAGAAAACAAAAACAGAAGACGCAATAAGCGATATTTACCGGCCGGTGTTTTTGAAGATTCAATCATCGGACATTTGCTTGGTTTTCCTAAGTTAATGTTTTTTCTTCAAATGAACTTTAATATTTGGTAGATAAACCAATCGGTGCAATCATCTCCATAGCAATATTCGCTACTGCCGGAAAAATAAATTTTGGTTACAATCAAATTGAAAATTTGAAATCGTTCGGGACATAAATGTATCCGTACTATTAATTTTTGATCGGCTAATGATAACCTTGTAGAAGCAAAAAAACAGGGATTGAAATGAACCTCATGGGGAAAATAGTATTTTGGTTCGTCTTAAACACTAATGTAAAAATATTTCAAAAGCAAAATAATGATATTTTAGCAACTTGGTGTTATTTTTTTCCTGCATCAATTTCCGAATACTATTCTTTAATGCAATCGGAGAATTCTTTTTGACAACCAAAAAAAAGGCATCTAACTTTTTATTTTTCTTCCCATTTAGTCCTGAAAAAACAATTGTTTGGTTAGGATTCTCAGATTGGAGGTGAAGTACTAACAAAAATGAACTCTTGTCAATTTTTATTGAATGTGGCAATATAATTTTAATGTAATTGGCTTTTTCCGAAACAGGTAGTTCATAAAATACGTCCTTTATGTTACCAGTGCTATCCGTTTTATAAAATGTAACATTAATTAAATTAGAATGAATTGCATCTATTAAACGTTCATTTTTATTAAGTAGATATATATATAAGCTATCAATTCTTCTTCCTATATAATATTTATCCTTAAATGTGAGAACGAATGCCAAGTCGTACTTTTGCAGAGGAACAAGATAACTCCACTTTCGATTTTTCTTGGATTTAAAATGATATATTTTTCTTGCAATTTTTATTGTTATTGGCTTTAATACCTCACTTATTGGTTCTAAATAAACAGTATCATTTTCGCGTACTTGATCAAGTTGAACTTTTTTCGGTTTATACTGTTCAATTGTAATTTTACCCCATTTAGCACCGGATTTGACCATGGAGTATTTTATTTTTCCATTAATATTTGATATAAAACTATCAGCACCAATCTGCAAAATAGCGCCCCGTACTGGGGCGTGCGTGAGCGAATCTATAACATAGATGGATTGCCCACGCACGGCAAAAATAGAAAGCAATATTGCAAATACGAATGTCAAATTAAATTTCAGTATCATTAATTGTAAAATGATTTGTTCTGGAACACGACCATACCAGCAATGATGCTGTAATGAGAAACAATGAAAACGAAATTAATTTTTTCATAACAACGGTAAATTTAAGGTTTTTATTTAATCATTACGATATCCGCTTCCTTTGAAGGAAGGGCAAAAGAATCCAAGCCCGAAGCTTGATACTTTCAGGACAGCTATCCATTTGCTTTTTTGGAATTCCTTTACAAAGCAAAAAAAATAATACAAGTCAAGTGTTTGACATATAAAGTTTTGTCAAAATTTTAATTGGTGGATTTTCAAAATATTATTTACGATACTGTAATATCCAAAAAAAAAAATTCCATAAAAAACATAACCTCGATAAAAAACTTGGCAAGAAGAATATAGTAAACCATATAATAATCATTTCAATGCCAACAAAATTGTTAAAGATATTAACATCGAATTATGCGTAAAACACAAATCGGGGACTTAATAACCCGCGCCAGCGGGCGTAGCGGTATCCTTGCGCGGCAGCCGGCGGTTTTTGTAAGGCCGGCGGCGGGGGCTTCGCCGCTCCGACAAGAAGACCGCGGCGCCGGCCTTACAAAAACCGCCGGGTGCCGTGCAAGATAAGAGCGGAGCACGCGGTGGCTGCCGCGTGAGTGCCGGCAGGCGGGAGGGCGCTCCGCCGTCCCGCCTGCCGGTGCGACAAAGACGCCACGAACGCCGGCAGCCAGGCGCCCAAAAAATAAATTCCACCCTTGGAAAAAATTGACAATATACATTTTCGGTGGCTGCAAGGAATGCTAACTTTGTATATGAAATCTAAAAATCCATCGTCATGAACTACCGCATCGAACACGATACATTGGGCGAAGTCCGCGTGCCCGCGGATAAGTATTGGGGCGCCCAAACCGAACGTTCGCGTCAAAACTTCCGCATCGGTCCGCCGGCATCCATGCCGCGCGAAATCATCGACGCCTTTGCCGTGCTCAAAAAAGCCGCGGCCTATACCAATCATGAATTGGGCGTGCTACCCGAAGAAAAACGCGACCTTATTGCCCGCGTGGCCGACGAAATCCTGGCAGGAAAACTCTACGACCACTTTCCGCTGGTCATCTGGCAAACCGGTTCGGGCACGCAAACCAATATGAACGTGAACGAAGTCATCGCCAACCGGGCGCATGTGCTCCAAGGCAATAAATTGGGCGAAGGCAAGCGATTTTTGCATCCCAACGACGATGTAAACAAATCCCAATCGTCCAACGACACCTTTCCCACGGCCATGCACATTGCGCTCTACAAAAAAATTGTGGAAAAAACCATTCCCGCCCTCGAAAAACTGCGCGATGCCTTGCATGCCAAAGCCGTGGAATTCAAAGATATTGTCAAAATCGGACGCACGCACTTTATGGATGCCACGCCCTTGACGCTGGGCCAAGAATTTTCGGGCTATGTATCGCAACTGGACCACGGTATTCGCGCCTTGAAAAACACATTGGATCACCTGAGCGAACTGGCCCTGGGCGGAACCGCCGTGGGCACGGGCATCAACACGCCCGAAGGATACGCCGAAAAAGTAGCCGCCTACATTTCCGAATTTACGGGCCTGCCCTTCCGCACGGCCGAAAACAAATTCGAAGCCCTGGCCGCCCATGATGCCATCGTGGAAACCCACGGCGCCTTGAAACAAATCGCCGTATCGCTAAACAAAATAGCCAACGACATTCGTATGCTGGCTTCGGGCCCGCGTTCGGGCATCGGCGAAATTATCATTCCGGCCAACGAACCGGGGAGTTCCATCATGCCCGGCAAGGTCAATCCCACCCAGGTGGAAGCCCTGACTATGGTGGCCGCACAAGTAATGGGCAACGATGTAGCCATCAGCGTTGGCGGCATGCAAGGACAGTTCGAACTGAACGTGTTCAAACCCATGATGATCTACAACGCCCTGCAATCGGCCGACCTGCTGGCCGACGCCGCCGTGTCGTTTACCGACAAATTGGTGGTGGGCATTCGCCCGAACCTGGAACGCATCAAACAATTGGTGGATAACTCGTTGATGTTGGTTACGGCCCTGAATCCGGTGATCGGCTACGAAAAGGCCGCCGAAATCGCCAAAAAGGCCTACAAGGAAAACACTTCGCTCAAAGAAGCTGCCTTGGCCCTGGGCTACCTGACCGAAGAAGAATTCGACCGCTATGTCCGCCCCGAAAAAATGGTGGGGAAAATCAAGGTTTGATTGATTTGTTCAAACGCATTACAAAAAACCATCCTGCTTGCGGGATGGTTTTTTGTTTAATTGTTTCTAACGTGTTGAAAAAGCTTAAAAAACATAATTCAATGAAAGCTGAAAACTACGACCGAAAACTTGGTGCCGATTGATCAATAAAAACAACGGATTGTCGATTTGTGTATAAAAATCTTTGTTATCGGTAATATTCAATGCTTCGAATTTCCAAGATAGATTTTTCCGGATTTTTCCTTTGAAAAACAAATTAAGATTATAAAATTCCGCTTGTGAAATCCCACGAAAGGCCACATACCTGAAAGCGGCGCCAGCAGTAAAATACTTTTTCACAAAACGATACGATATACTGTTTTTTAACGACAACATATCTTGAACATGCCTACTCAGGTTGTAGGCGTTGAAGTAAACAAACTTGGTAAACTTGGGATACAATTTGAATTGTAAAGGTCGATTGGGCGGTTCATAAAATAGTTTTAATCCCAGCAGCCAGATATCGGATTTGATTTTATGCAAGGCCGGATAACGATTAAAGCTAGTGTGCGAAATATATTCCGGTTCAAGAATTATTTTTAGTTTGCGAATCTTTTTTTGAAAAATGCTGGAAAACATTTGAAACGAAGTTTCGGAAACGCCAGGCGAGCGCGCAACGAACCAACCGGGCGTAGTCAAATATTCATATTTATTAGTGGATTTGCCGGCCAAAAATGCCAGTTGTATATCTACAAACGTCCGGTAACTCAAACTCATTTCCAGCAGTTGTTCACGTGTCAAAGGTAGATGCGGAGCAGGAACATATAAGGTGTTATAATCCAATATTCGTTGTGTGATAATTTGTTTCAAGAACGAATAGTTCGTATAGTGATTATCATACGAAATACGGGAAGAGAAGTTGAAACCGGCCTCGTAGGATATGCCGAATTTGTAGCTGAAATAATAATTCTTATCCCGGGCATAAACATCGGGTTGCTCGATGATATAGGCCGCAGTTATGCCGGCATCGCCATGAAATTTTCGATAATCCACCGAAAGCAAAATCTTGTTTTGCAAGTCTGCGTATTTTAGGATAGTAACCTCTTGTCCAAAATCATCTAAACTTTTGCCCGTATTTTTATCCTTGGCAAGAAGT
This sequence comes from Flavobacteriales bacterium, assembly GCA_027023475.1. GTDB lineage: Bacteria > Bacteroidota > Bacteroidia > Flavobacteriales > Flavobacteriaceae > JAADED01. Next base: position 9,487 of record JALVVJ010000025.1, on the reverse strand, counting down.
TGATAGGTAAAACGACGGTTTTGATATAACAAACGGTAGGTCAGTTGGAAATTATCACCAAAAAAATAAACACCCGGACTGGCAAAATAGTCGTTGAAAACCAAGTTTTCGGTTTGAATCACATTGTGGCTTACGGTTGCACCTTGATTGAAGGAAAGTGATGCCAAATTATCGAAATTATGAAGGAATTCCAAATTTTCGGGCACCTCGGAATAGGATTGATTTGCTTTGAAATCCACCCCCCAACGATGTCCCAATTTTTTTTCAACCAACAAATTTTGATAGACACTTTTACGGTCGGATTTTTTAGACAGATGAATATATTTATCGGACTGATAGTTCAAAAATTGATCTGTTTGATTGTTTTCATACACGAAATTCAAGTCGTAGCTAATTTTTGTGCCGGGCTGATCGAAACGAACCTCGATTTTGTTTTTTGAGGCAAAGGATTTGTGCGGGCTTAGCAAATCATACGCTAAATGATCACCGGTTATCATCCATTGACGGGAAAAATAAGCCGAAGCCTTATGGTCGTATTCGTTGAAACTACCCACAAAAGCCCGCCATTTCGGATTAAGTTCAAATGCGCCTGTGAATCCTATGATTCCGCTACGGTTCAATGTATAATCTTTAAACCCATAGATTTCATCCAAAAAACCCTGGCGGTGAACGATATCGTCATAGTCGGATGGCCTTTCGAAAAGTTTGGCCATAGCTTCGCGACCTATATTACGGATGCTTTGCAACGAAATAATCTTTTGCCCCAAAACATCGTATTCGCCGAAAAAATGAATTTTGGTTTTCCGTTTCAAATAAAATACATTGGCATACCCACCGGGTAAATAGCGTTCCTGATAGGCCTGTTTGAAACGTAATTTGCCGAAAAACGGGTTCTTTAAATCCTTTTTAAGTTTGATGTCTAAAACCGCATAATCCGACCGGCTTAAAATACTCTCCTTGATTTTTTGATCCTGTTCCTTGAATCTGACTTCGATTTTGTCCACCTTGTCGGGGTCGATGGATTTGGTGATCAATGCACCGCCCGTATCGGAAATTTCTTTCCCGTTAACCAGCACTTTTTTGATGAGTTTGTTATTTACTTTGATTTCACCCGATTCGGTAATTTCAAAGCCCTTCAAACGCCGTAATACATCTTCCAGGGTTTCATCATTTTCGTTCTTGAAGGCGGAAATATCGTAGATGACCGTATCTTTTTTGACTACAATCGGTTTTTGAATATTGATTACCACTTCATCCAACTGGTTGACTTTCTCATTCAAATAAGCACTAACAAATAATTGTTCCCTCGCAGAACTATCAATAATAATATCGGTTTGCCAAACATCGTATTGTTGATGGTGAATTTTCATCCGGTAAACACCCGGTCCTAAACGATTGGCAAAGCCGAATTGTCCATCCTTCTTTGTTATAGCAAAACCAACATTGTGATTATCCTTCAAATTCTGCAAACTTACATAAGCATCGGCCACAGGCAGACTGTCCCGTTTGTTTTTTACCACACCACTTATTAGCGTTTGTCCGGACACTTGACCGGAAAAAAGAAAAAACAAAAGCCACCCGATATAGAAAAAGCGCTTCACGCCGAATGTCGGTTAATTTTGTTGCTGTGCTTTTTTCAATGCCTTTCGTACCAAGCGGGGATGTTTATGGTAAAAATAAATCACATCCAATTTGTCGGCCATTCGAACGCCTTGCTTGGTGTCCACCAATTTGTAATCCACATTATTTTGGATGGATTCAAGGGTGGTTTTTATGTTGGTATTTTCATATTCAATTTCCAAAATCAAACCGGGAAGCCCAACATAACGATCAGGCCCGACAGGTAACGGAATTTCTTCGGTAAACCACGCATAGACCTTTCCGTTATAACCCGGTTCTCCGGGTTCCACTTCTATGGAATTGGTTACGGCTTTTCGTACCGTATAACCCTTTATGGTTTTGGTGTCGTCGGTTATTTCCCATTGATATTCCGGCTTCCACTCGGCATAAATTTTACCTTCATCCAAAATGCGTAATTCGCGCATTAGGTCTTTTTTAAAATAATAATCGTTCACATAATAATGTTTATGTGCCGTAATGCGGTAATTGGCTATTCTAAAAACCTTTTCTTCTCGTTTGTAAACATACTGGGCCACCGAATCATTAATAAAAAGCGTGGTTTTGAATTCGTATTTGTAGGGTGCCGGAAAATCTGATTTTAGATGCAAATGCTTATATGTAACAAGCATATTAAAAACCTTTGTGGCTTTGCAACTGTCGATTTTTGGGGCATTTTGGAATCCATTATTGTCGTTGCTTGTATGTAACAGGGACATACTTTCCAACGATGCCATTAAAAGCAAAAGAACAACCCAGATTTTTGTTTTCATAGTAAAAATATTTTGTGGTTAGGAAAAGGTTTACCCCGGTAAAAAATATTTTACCAGGGCAAACCCGGCATCAAACGCGCTTATCCTCCATAGACATTACTTCGGTTGATTGCCACCGCCATTATTATCGCATGGAATGTTTTTACAACTACATACCCAGCATTCATAAGTATTTCCATTTTTACAGGTAACTTTACAATGCAATGCCTTTGTAGTGTTTTTATCGTCAGTGGTTTGAACGGCCGTTACTTCAACTCCGTTATTCGACTTGTAAATTACTTTGCCATTGGCAGTGGGAGTTTTTCCTTTATTTGCCCATGCGGCAAACGATGTGAATACAGCAAGTAGCAATACGAAAACGATTTTTTTCATGGTTGTAATTTTAAAAGTTAATACACAATTAAAACCAGAAGGGATCGGATTTGTAAATCAGTGTTTAATAAATATTTGAACTAACGATTATCTTCCACACATGCGGAAGCGGGCTAAAATCCTAAGTTTTGACCTTGCGTGTATTAACTAATAATGCTATCTTTACACCGCTAAGGCCAATCTTAGCACCTCGGGGAAAGCAAAAACGTACGTTTCCACGGGCACATTTGCTTTCCCTTTCTTTTGGTTACATATTTCTACGTTTTTTTTATATGCATCTCGTTTTTTTTGTTTCGATTTTTAACCGGTTTCCGTGCCCTGCGGGCGGGTGGTGTTTTCCAAGCTTGGCGCTTGAACTTGTCATGACTTTCAGTATAATATTCAAATTTTAATACGAAAATAAAATAAAAAAAAACGCCTGTCAAGTAATTACAGCATAAAATTTTGTTAAGCTGTCGGATTGAAAAATCTTTAATGTTAAGTCATTGTTTATACATCCAAAATATGATGTTTTCAAAGATTTGAAGCCATACAATAAAATTTATTCAACTTCATTATCAAATATTTTAGTGTAGTTTGACAATATACAGTGGTATTGTTAATATTATTAACACGCATAAACGCGAAAAATCTCCCCACTAGCCCTTCATACCACCAAAATTGATGAGGATATGCTCCGCGAATCGGTAAACAGGGTGGATTTATCCACCGGCTTTTTGGCATATATTCCTTTGCCATTAGTGTTCAATTACTGTACACATGATTCTTACTAATGCCTTTTTCGAACGATGTCAACCTGGTAAAGTCTCTTCATTAATTTACCGACTGGCTTTTTCTGATAAAATAACCATAGCACGGAATACCCACCCGGCAATCCATTTTTATTCAATACACCGTCTTTTTGTTTTTATATCTTTATTCCCCACCCCTTTGCCGCAAGGCCTCATACAACAACACTGCCGCCGACACCGACACATTGAGCGAATCGGCTATGCCACGCATCGGGATATAAATATGCCGGTCGGCCAAGCGCCGCATTTCCTCGCTCAGCCCACGGGCTTCGCTCCCTACGGCCAATATGCTCCCACCGCGGTAATCCTCACGCCAATAAACCCTGCTGTTTTGCAGCGTGGCCGCGTAGAGCGTCCATCCGTAGCGGGCCTTGGCGCGGGCAATTTCGTCCGTATCGCATAGCCATACGCGTTGGCTGAACAAAGTGCCCAACGATGCACGAATCACATTGGGATTATACAAATCGGTTTGCGGAGCCACGAACACACAAGCGTCGGCACCCACGGCATCGGTGGTGCGTAGCATGGCGCCTATGTTACCGGGCTTTTGGATGCCTTCGGCCAAAAGGATCAACGGACGGGCAGGCAGTTTTTCCCATTGCGGCCGGTGGCTGTGTTGGCGGGCCGTAAACAGGACGCCTTCGGTTCCGCCCCGGTAGGCCAATCGCTCGTAAACGCGGGCACTGACCCACTCGATTTTAGCCGACGGACATTGACGACCCACCGCTTCAATGATTTCAGTAGCAGGCGCTATTTCATCACACACCAAAACCTGTTCGGGACACAGGCCACCGGCCAGGGCGCGCAGGAGTTCGCGCCGCCCTTCGGCCGCAAAACGTCCTTCCTGCTCGCGAAACTTCCGTTTGTGCATCAAACGGGCGATATACTTAACCAAAGGATTTTGCGGCGAATCGATCATACCTTGTCCGAATGATGCTTGATAATGTTACCCACAATGGATGCCAGCGCCAAAAAGGCCGAAACAAAACTCAGGATGTAGTAAAAGTTGCGCGAAACAAATTGGATGCGTCCGATAATGCGCCGCGCATAGGTGGCGTAGAGCGCCAAAATGGAAAACGCCCCCAAAGTGGCCCCCAACACAAACAAACTGATGAAAGGTTGCTCGAACTGAATAATCCCGTAATACTCCAAAAGCGAACTATATGTAAGGTAAAACGGAATACCCAACGGATTGATAAGCGAAATAAAAATCCCGTAAACCACCGAATTGCGGATATTGAACCGCGACACCTGCGAGCGGGCATATCCCTTGCGCGCCTGACGGAAAAACAACCAGGCCAACAGCACAAAAAGCAATATGGCCATTTGCGACAAACGCACCAAAATCACCTTGTTTTGAAGTAAATAATGCGCGCCCAGCAAGGCAATATGCGCCTGAATTACAATAGGAAACATAACGCCAAAAGCAAATTTACGTCCTTCCTTGGCCCCGCGTTCCACACCCACTTTGAGCGTGGTCATGGTGAGTAGTCCGGGCGCCGCCAAGCCCACAAAGGCCATCAGGAAGCCCACGGCCGTATGAAGTAGCGATTGCCACAGCATCGGACGCGAATCAAATACGTTTGAGTTGTTGCTTCATCATGCGCAGTTGGTCGGACATCAGACCTTTTTTGTCCAATTTTTTGGCTTCGTTGAGCAGCCGGCTGGCTTCGCGTTTTTTGCGTTTGGCTATCATAATGCCGGCCAGCGACATTTTGGCCATGGCCTGATCTTGTTTCAGTATTAACCCCAGGTTCAGTGCCTTACGCAGAAATTTTTCGGCCTTGTTGATGTTTTTTCGCGAATAAATCATACCCAGCAAAAGGTTATAGTAGGCCTGCTGCGGCTTGATCAGGGCTTGCTCGGGATTTTTGATTTTCATCAGGATGCGTTCGGCACCTTCGGTGTCTTCCTTACGCAGTTTGAAAAAAGCCGCCAGCAAATATTCGTTACGCACATACAGGAACAACACCAGCAGCATCAACACCAGCAGGAAAATTCCGTTGCCGATATTGTTTTCGGTAAATTGCCACACGGCCAGGGCCAGCAGCATAAGCGCAACGGCCAGTTTAAGGTTTTTATGTTGCCAAATCATTGTCGCATCGTTTTCGGTGCAAAGTTACGAAAAGATTTGTCAGGCGTGGGTTTATGGATTTAGGGGACTGACCGGAAGCAGGATTTTTTTTGGGCGCCTCCCGCCCAAGTTCACGCAGCGTTGCAGCAAGTGTAAAATGTCGGAAAAGTTGCCGTTATTTTTGTCGAGAACAAAGCCGGCCATCCGAAGGCATAGCCGTAGCTATGGCAAGGATGGTCAATGCCGTTATCGGCAAAAAGAAAAAAACTTGGTGTGATAATTTTATGCTTGCTGCAACGCTAGGCTGCGTTGCTTTGCATTCGCTCGCACCGCAGCGCGTTCACTTGGCGGGACCGGGCTGTCCGCTCAAATGCGCCTCGGGCTGCACCGGCATTTAGGCGCTTCGCGCCCCCGCGGTGCGTGGGGCTTCCTGCCGGTCGCCTCCGTCCGCGGGAAAATGCTCGGGCAGCCCGTCGGCTCATAACCGCTCCCATCCCTGGCGCTTTATGGCGCGCGATAAATCGCGCTTGAATAATGAACATCGAACATTCTAACATCGATTTGAAAATTGAAAAATTCGGAAATCTTAAATCGGTTAATCGTTAATCGATGTTCTCCTACTGAAAATATTGAAGTAGAATATTTATCCAACTATACCGCGCAACAGTATATTTTGTCCGCACAATGTGCAAAAAACCGGAAAAAATCTCTAAGCGGATGTCTCATTCCCAACGGAATGAACGGCCCTGTTCTTACAAAAGAAATCCCTTTACAAGGTTTTGAACATTTGATTCAGTTTTTTGATTTGAGCGGCATTTCCCAGCACGATAAGTTTGGCATGCGGTTCCATTTTGATGTCGGGGTCGGGATTGATCAGGTAACGGTTGTCGGGGGTTTTGTAGCCGATAATCAGGCATCCCGTTTTGCGGCGCAAATCCAAATCGCGAATGGATTTGGACAAAAATTCGCCGGGTAGGTCGTCGATAAGGATTTCTTTAATATAGGGCGTATTGTCGGCATTAACCGAAAGTTTGTCCACAAACTCCACAATATCGGGCGTTACAATGAGCGAAGCCATGTGGTCGCCGCCGATTTTGTCGGGCATAATGATGTTGTTGGCGCCTGCAATGCGTAATTTGCGGTCGGTGGCATCGTCCGAAGCGCGACTAACAATGTTCAAATTCATGTTTTGTTGGCGTGCTGATAAAACCACAAATAAATTATCGGCATCCGAAGGCAGGGTGGTTATCAAATGGGCGGCATTTTTCAGTCCGGCTTGACGAAGGACTTCGTCTTTGGTGGCATCGCCTTTGACGTAGGGAATTTGTTCCTTGTCCAATTCGGCTATGGCTTGATCATTGTTTTCGACTACGACCACTTTTTTGTCATACTGCAAAAGTTTGCTTACGGCTTGCTTCCCGTTGCGACCATAGCCGCAAACAATGGTGTGGTTCTTAAACTGTTGGATTTTCTTTTGCACTTTTCTGTATTTTAGGTTTTTAAACAATTCGCCTTCAACGACATATTCGGTGAGCACCGTAACCACGTATCCAAGCACGATAACGCTGATAAAAATAAGAAATATGGTAAACAATCGCCCATGAGGCGATAAGGGCTTGACTTCGCCGAAGCCCACCGTGCTAATGGTGATAACGGTCATATACAGCGCGTCGATAAAATCCATACCGGAAATAAAGTGAAATCCTGCAATGCCCACAGCCAAAAGCAAAAACAACAGGGCAGCCGCCTTGTATAATTTGGATTTAAGTTTTACCGGTATTATTAAACCTGATTGAATATATGGCATAGACTATAATCGGAAAGGTTTTACCGGTGCAAGATAACAAAGTAGTAGCTATGTTTTATATGATTGTTCCTAGACGCGTTTTTTTGAAAAAATAAAAAATCTTCGCCCGCGGAGACCGGCCTGATTAATTATGAATTTTGAATTATAAATTATGAATTGATTTTCAGTTAGTTGAGTGAAAATAGAAATGATAAAGGCCGGTCTCGGCGGCGCCAAGGCGAGACGCCGCGAGCGGCTCGCCGTCCTGCGAGGGAAAACAAGCGCGGCCATTGGGCCGGGCGTTGGAAGCGCGCAGATTTACCGAGCAAGCGAAGAAGACCGGCGGCGCCGGAGCGCAGCGAAGGCGCCAAAGGGCTTCGAAGCCCGCGAAGGGAGACACCGAAGGTGGCTCCCGGAGCTGCTGAGGAAACCGAAGGGTTCCGAGGCTTGCGAAGCAAGACAAGGCGTGGCTTTGGCATTGAGCCAAGGAAGCCGAAGGCTTGCGAAGCTGCGAAACAAGACAAAGGGCGCCGGCGCCGCGCCAAGGGCGCGGGCCGGGCGGCGCAAAACAAAAGTGAAACTTAGAGGCCGTGGCTTAACGAAACATTGCAGGTTGTAAATCATTGTACCTAAAACTTTTGCGCCGCCGGCAGCGGAATTTCATTCCGCCGCCGGCGCCCTGCCGGCTTGTGGAGCCGCGAAGTAGCCCGAAGGGCTTCGGAGCGCCCCTAAAAATTAAACTTTATCCTGTTCCTCTTTCACCGGCACCGCACCCAAAACCGTTTCACCTCCACGTGTAGCATCGCCTATCACCACATACATTTCCGTGTCGAGGGGCAGGAACAAATCCACCCGCGAACCGAATTTGATAAAACCCGCATCGTCGCCTTTGTGCACCTCCATTCCCACCTTGGCATAATTGACAATGCGCCGGGCAATGATGCCCGCCACCTGCCTATACATCACAGGGCCCACCAGCGGATTGTCGATCACCACCGTGGTGCGCTCATTCAGCTCGGAAGACTTGGGATGATAGGCCACCATGTGCTTGCCCTTGTAGTAGCGGCTGTAAATAACCCGGCCGTCGGTGGGATAACGGGTCGAATGCACATTGAGCGGCGACATGAATATGGATACTTGCAAACGGCGGTCTTTGAAAAATTCCGGTTCAAAAACCTCCTCGATCACCACCACCCTACCGTCAACGGGCGCAATGATTTCGTTGGGCAACGAACGGTGCGAACGCGACGGAAACCGGAAAAACCAAATGACCAAAAGCCACAAAACCGTGGATGCAAACATCAATAAATAAACCAACCACCTGTAAGGCACCAAGGCATCCACCGCCAGGTTGAAACCCAGCCACAACAATCCCGACCAAACAATGATGCGGTATCCTTCCCTGTGTAGTTTGGTTTTGGCCATAGCGGGTTTATTTTCCGGTGAAATATATCAAAGTGAACACAATGCCGGTGAGCAACATGGCCATTTGCACCATCATAAAACTGTCCAAGCGGTCAAGCAAGCCGCCATGGCCGGGCATAATATTCCCCGAATCCTTGACACCGGCGCGTCGTTTGAGGTAGGATTCGTATAAATCGCCCAGCGTTCCCCAAACTATAATCCATAGCACCAAAATCAACATTTGCCATGCGGGCAAGCCCGTCATCAAATGCCGCGTCTGCCACCAATGATCCATCACTTGTGGGAACAAAGGCAACGAGTAAACATCTCCGGCCGGAAAACCGTAGCGAACGGCCAGCAAAACAGCCAACGTCAGCACGGTACCGCCAATAAGCCCTTCCCAGGTTTTACCGGGCGAAATGCGCGGGGCCAACTTGTGCTTTCCCCAGCGCGAACCTATCAGGTAGGCCAAGCTGTCGTAGAGCCACAAAACGATAAAAACATAGAGCGGCGACACGATAAAAACCGGAAGGATGGTGAGGAAAAAAGGCAAGTAGGCATACCAAAAAGCCGTCAAATAACGAAAGGCTTGCTTACGCGCCCGCAGCCAAACATAGACAAATCCGGCTAACAAATACACGGCCCAAGCCAGGATGCCATAGGCAAAATA
>JALVVJ010000024.1 GCA_027023475.1 Flavobacteriales bacterium | reverse complement strand
TTATCGAATACCTTGCGGTGCTTAAACTCAAAAAAGACATGAAATCGCCCATCCTGTTGCTCTACGGCCCGCCGGGCGTAGGCAAAACATCATTGGGCAAAAGCATCGCCGAAGCCATCGGACGCAAGTATGTGCGCATGTCGCTGGGCGGCCTGCGCGACGAAGCCGAAATACGCGGCCACCGGAAAACCTACATCGGCGCCATGCCGGGCCGTATCATCCAAATGATCAAAAAGGCCGGCACTTCGAACCCCGTGTTCGTGCTCGACGAAGTGGATAAAATCGGTTCGGACTACAAGGGCGACCCGTCCAGTGCTTTGCTCGAAGTGTTGGACCCCGAACAAAACAAGGAATTCTATGATAATTTCCTTGAAATACCCTACGACCTTTCGCGCGTGATGTTTATCGGCACAGCCAACTATTTCAACGATATTCCCTGGGCGCTACGCGACCGGCTCGAAGTAATCCCCATTTCGGGCTACACCATCGATGAAAAAGTGGAAATCGCCAAGCGTCATTTGGTTCCCAAACTCTTGGAAGAACACGGCCTAACGCCCGAACATTTCAAAATCAACAAACCGCAAATCGAACGCGTAATTGTGCACTACACCCGCGAATCGGGCGTACGCGGACTGGAAAAAATGCTGGCCAAGCTCATTCGTCACCGGGCCAAATCCGTGGCGGTGGAAGAACCCTACACGCCCAAAATTACCAACCGGGACATTGCCGATATTCTGGGCCCCGAAAAATTCGCTTCGGAACTCTACGAGAAAAAGATGCTCCCGGGCCTGGTAACCGGACTGGCTTGGACACGCACCGGCGGCGACATTCTGTTTATCGAGTCGGCCTTTTCCAAAGGCAAAGGTATGAGCATCACCGGCAACCTGCGCAACGTGATGAAAGAATCGGCCACGCTGGCTTGGGAATACCTCAAAGCCAATGCCGGAAAATACGGCATCGACCCGGTGATTTTCGACGAAAAGAAAGTGCACATCCACGTGCCCGAAGGCGCTACGCCCAAAGACGGCCCTTCGGCGGGTATTACGTTTTTCACTTCGCTGCTTTCGGCGGCTACGGGCCGCAAAGTAAAACCCCGCCTGGCCATGACGGGCGAACTAACGCTCCGCGGCAAAATTCTGCCCGTGGGCGGCATCAAAGAAAAAATCCTTGCGGCCAAACGGGCCAAATACACCGAAATCGTCCTGCCGGCCGAAAACCGGAAAAATGTGGCGGAAATCAATCCCGAATATATCGAAGGGCTGACTTTTTACTACGTAAAACATATCGATGAACTCCCGGATTTGGTCTTTCAACCTATCAAAGAACATAAGACCAAACCAAAAAGTGACCAAACATAAAACATATTATTCCTATTATCGATAAAACCTTTAATATAACAACATACCTCTCTGAATTTTAGAGAGGTAAATTATTTGAGTGTTACATTAATATAATAATATCACTTACTATTTCTACTTGATCATTCGTCTAAAAATATTTGATATAACTCTAAATTTGATATAACTCTAAAAAATGCATAGCCATATCGCAATGACTATCGCTTAATAATTTACAAGGGGCGGATATATACTTACAAAATCATTGATGTAAATTAAGAGTAACTTTTTTACTTTCACCTGAATTTAAATAAAAGCCCGTTTCATCATAATAATCCTCATTAGTCGCTCCATCATGATATTCCGCTTCTATCCCATAATAATCAGCATGCAGATTTTTAAATTCAACCTCACCCTCCGAATTAGTGTTTTTGACAATTTCTAAATCATGTTTATCACTTAAAATTACACTACAATTTTCAACCGGATTTCCATTGAGTTTTACTCTAACGGTTATTTTCGTTTCCTTTGGTGACTCCTTTTTTTTGCACCCACTTAATTGTAAACCGAGGGCAAGAAATAATACAACGTAAAAAAGAATTGCTCGTTTCATAATTCTATTTTTGTAGATTATTTTATACCAATCTACAAAAAAAATAGAAAAAAAATATGTATTTCGTCAAGGTTTTAAAACCAATATACATCTGACTATATTTATACGAACTCCCGGATTTGGTCTTTCAACCGGCCGGAAAACGAAAATCCAAGCCAAAAAAAATGACTTAGGACGTAAATTCATAAATTCATTTCCCGCGCAGGGCCGAAACGTGTCCGGCGCGGGATTTTTTTCGGAATAGTTTTTTTATCTTGTGCCGTTCAAAAAAATATTTCAATGGACTGGCACGTGATTATTCCTTGGTTAATTGTTATTCTTTTCGTGTTGGGTTATATTGCCATCGCCACCGAGCATTCGCTGCGCGTGGACAAAACCGTGCCTGCACTGGTGATGGCCGCCATTCTTTGGACCATTGTCAGTTTGGCCTTCAAAGCCGGTTGGATTAACGTAATAGATCCCGAAGGGCATGTGTTTTCATTTACATCGGGGGCCGAAGCCGAGGAAGGTTTCAAAAATATTCTCCTCCACCACCTGGCCAAAACCGCCGAAATTCTGGTATTCCTAACCGGCGCTATGACCATTGTGGAACTGATAGACCTGCACCGCGGTTTCGAAATTATCAAAAGTTGGATCAAAACACGCAGCCGGCGCAAACTGCTTTGGATTATCGGCTTTATTGCCTTTTTCCTTTCGGCCATTATCGACAACCTTACGGCCACCATCGTGTTGATAACCCTGCTACGCAAGCTCATCAAGGAACGCGAAGACCGGCTGTGGTATGCTTCGCTCATCGTCATTGCAGCCAATGCCGGCGGTGCCTGGTCGCCCATCGGTGATGTTACCACCACCATGCTTTGGATTGCCAACAAAATTTCGGTGGCCGGACTTATCGAACATGTGGTGGCACCTTCCTTGCTCAACTTTGCCGTTCCCGTGGCCATTGCATCGTTTTTCCCCGTGTTCAACGGCAATATCGACCGGCGCGGACTGGGCGGACCCAGCGCCGAAAAATTGGAACTCCTGCTCAGCAGTAAAACCATGCTGTTTACCGGGCTGGGTGCCATTATCATGGTTCCGTTTTTCAAGGTGATTACACATTTGCCGCCCTACATGGGCATGATGTTGGCCCTGGGCATCGTTTGGTTGGTTTCGGAACTGGTGCATCCCGAAGAAGATTTTTCGCACGAACGCAAGCATTTGTATTCGGCCCATACGGCCCTTTCGCGCATCGAAATGGCCAGCATCCTGTTTTTCCTGGGTATCCTGTTGGCCGTAGCCGCCTTGGAAACGGTGGTTTGGGGAAGCATCGACCTGCACGGTAAACTCACCGACCTGAACACTTTGCAATACCTGTCCTATTCGCTTTCGCAAATATTCCCTTCGCAGGAAATTGTGATTATTCTGCTGGGTATCCTGTCGGCTATTGTGGACAACGTGCCCTTGGTGGCCGCATCCATAAGCATGTTCGACTGGCCCATCGACCATATTTACTGGCATCAAATCGCCTATTCGGCCGGAACCGGTGGAAGCATTCTTATCATCGGTTCGGCGGCGGGCGTGGCGGCCATGGGCATGGAAAAAATCAACTTTTTCTGGTATTTGCGCAAAATTTCCTGGCTGGCCTTTCTGGGCTTTTTAACCGGATTTATTACGTTCTGGTTGGAGCATTTCTTTATGTGATTTTTTTTGGGCGCCTGCCGCACTCGTTCACACCGCCGCGCTGCTACGCACCGCGACGTGTTCACGAGCCGGCACCGCGTGCTCCGCTTCTATCTTGCCCTCCATCCGGCGGTTTTTGTAAGGCCGGCGCCGTGGTCTTCTTGTCGGAGCGGCAAAGCCCCCGCCGCCGGCACAAAAAGCACGCCGGCTGCCGCGCAAGGATACCGCTGCGCCCGCTGGCGCGGTCAAGGCCGTCGAAGCCGGCCTTCAATGTTTGCAGTAGCGGGATAATCATTAACCCGAATGCTCCTGTTTTCGCCACAATTTTTTGGTTAAAAACTTAAATTACTGGCAATCTGCAACTTAACTATTTATTTTTATTGATTTTGGGTGTCCCAGGCGTATTTTTCTATCTTTGAACTTATGTTCGTTCGGAAAAAGAAAAATAAAAGCGGAGTAATTAGTGTCCAAGTTATTGATAAAAGTAATGGTAAATATAAAGTTGTCAAAACAATAAGCAGTAGTTCCAATCCTTTTAAAGTAGAAAAACTGGTTATTCAAGGTAAGCAATGGATAAAAGAACAGACAAATATATTAGAATTGAATTTTAGCGACAAAGCTGAGAGGATACCTCAAATTCGCAAGTAAAACCCATTAAATCAACTGTAATTTATTGATAAAAAAAGACCTGCAAGCATTTGCAGGTCTCAAAAATTTTCACCAATTTAGGTGAATGATCACATTAACTAATTCAAAG
>JALVVJ010000023.1 GCA_027023475.1 Flavobacteriales bacterium | reverse complement strand
GTCTTTTAGACCAATGACAGCCAGCAGTCTTACCCCTTTTCCCTTCCTTTTTTCGATTAACATTTTTCATCTCCAAGTTTACGTTTCTTTTACGGTTTATTTCATGATGCAAATATAGAATGACATCCTGCTTCAATGTTTGCAGTAGGAGAACGTAAATCGTAAATCGTTAATCATCTACTCGATGTTCATTATTCAAGCGCGATTTATCGCGCGCAAAAAAGCGCCAGGGATGGGAGCGGTATGAGCCGATGGGGCGCGGCATGGTTTGCTGCCGGCGAGGAGACTCCGAGGAACCGAGGAGACACCGCAGCCGGCCCTTAGCAAACCGCCGCGGCCCGAGGCGAATTTAAGCGGACAGCCCGGTGGCTGCCACGTGATTGCGCCGCGGTGCGAACGACCGTGAAGCAACGCGGCTTGCAAGAACGTGAGCAGCCAGGCGCCCTGAAAAATATCATCCGAAACATTACCGGCGAAATTCCTATCTTTAAGCAAAATTTCGGCAAGGTGAAAAGATTAACCTGGCTTGTGCTCCTGTGGATGTGGGGCGTGGCGGCCCAACCGGCCGATTGCTACACGGTGGTGGTGGGCAAGTCGGTTTCCAAAACGGGCCACGTGCTGGCGGCCCACAACGAAGACGATTACGGCAATTTGGTGGTGAACCTTTACCGCGTGCCGGCGGGATTTTTCCGCACCCGCGACTCGGCCTATGTGAAAGACGACCCTTGGTTTGCCCGGCGTCCGGCGGGCTTGCTGTGGTTTCAAACCACGCGGCAGGATTTCGGCGATGCCTATGTGAACGAATACGGCATCACGATTTTTTCGAACCAATGCCGCTCGCGCGAAGACACGGCCTCGGGCCGGCTTACGCACGATTTGCGCCGGCTGGTGATTCAGTATGCCGAATCGGCACGGCACGGCGTCAAACTGCTGGGTCATTTGGTGGAAAAATACGGCTACGGCGCATCGGGACGCACCTACACCATAGCCGACGACCAAGAGGCCTATCTGGTGGCCGTGGTGCAAGGCCGGCACTGGATGGCCCAACGCGTGCCCGACGACCGTGTGGCGGTGATTCCCAACTACTACACCATTGACAAGGTGAACCTGGCCGATACCATCAATTTCCTTTATTCGCCCGACATTGTGAGCTATGCCATCAGCCGGGGCTGGTATGACCCGGCCACCGACGGCGATTTTTCGTTCCGCCGCGCCTATGCCGACCCGTCCACGCTGGACGCCGATTGGAACAAGCCGCGGCATTGGGCGGGATTGCGCTACCTGAAACCTTCCTACTACTATGCCGACTACTACAACCCGGACGACGAATATCCGTTTGCGGTGGACCCGGACAGCTTGGTGGGCGTGGACGACCTGCAAAAAATCCTTTCCGATCATTTTGAGGGTTCGGCCTTGGGCAAATATGACGGCTTGGACAATCCGCACAATATGGAGCCCTTGCCCGTGTGCCACCGCGGGAATAAATTTGCTCTGGTGGTGATGCTCATGTCCAAATTTCCGTGGTATCCGGGTAACTTCGTTTATTGGGCGCCTATGAACGGGTGTATGCATCCGTTTGTGCCGCTTTCGCTGGCCGTTGAACGGATTCCGCGGCGGTATCAGTCCTATCCGCTTCGTGAGGCCCTGGACAAACAGCGTCAAAAAGAGCCCAACCTGTTTGAACAAAATCCGCGGCACTTGTTCAGCATACTGGAAAAACACCGGAAGTGGGTAAACGCGGCCTATTTCCGGCGTATCGGCGATGAACGGAAAGCCGCCGGAAGTTTGGAGGATAAAATCCGGCGTATCCGTCAGCGGAACAATCCCGCGCGCGGGAGTTATAAAATCCTGAAAGCATACTACAAATTTTACCGCAAACGCATCAAACACCTGCACGAATGATCAAGCGACGCCTTCGCATATTCAAAGATTTTGCCGCGCGGGCCTGGCAAATGATTCGCACGCAAAAACTGCGCACGGGCATTACGCTGATGATCATAGCCATAGGCATTTTGTCGCTTGTGGGCACGCTGACGGTGGTGGAGGCACTCAATCATACGTTTACGGGGAATTTCGAAGCCATAGGGGTGAACAGTTTTTATGTGCGCCGCTACAACAATTCGTTGGTTCCCGGACGGCGGCGGGGGCATTGGTTCAACCGCCGGCCCAATCCGCCCATTTATTACCGCGAAGTGCGTCAATTCCGCAAGAAATACCGGTTTCCGGGCACCGAATCGTCGGCTTATTTTACGTATAGCAGCATTGCCCAAATCAAAGCGGGCGACAAAGAAACGGGCGAAAATGTGGAAATTCGCGGGGTGGACGACACGTATTTGAAAGTTTTCGACTACAAGCTGGCCCAAGGGCGCGGTTTTAGCGCCGGAGATATTGCTAACAGCCACCGCGTGGCGGTTATCGGGCCGCAAGTGGCCGAAAACCTGTTTGGCACGCAAAATCCCATAGGACAAAGCATCAGCTACAAAGGCCATCGCTGGCAGGTGATAGGCGTTACCCGCAGCAAGGGTTCGGCCTTCGGCCGGAGCGAAGACAATTTTGTGCTCATTCCGCTGAGCGTGGCCCGCGGACTGATGGCCGTAAGCCCACACTTTCAGATACGCGTCAATGTCAAAGACCCGGAACAATACGGCAGCGCCATGGACCGGGCGCGTATGGTGATGCGAAGCATCCGCAAGCTGAAACCCGCCCAGCCGGACAATTTCGGCATTGTGGGCAGCGAGGAAGCCCTGCAAGAGCTGAAACAAACCACATCCATACTGCGGGCGGCGGCTTTTGTGATAGGGTTGATTACCATTTTGGCATCATCGATTGCCTTGATGAACATTATGCTGGTAACGGTAACCGAACGCATCCGCGAAATCGGGATTTTGAAGGCCGTGGGCGCATCGGCCCGGCATATTCGTTGGCAGTTTTTCATCGAAACCCTAATGATTGCCTTTCTGGGCGCTTTTTTGGGTATAATGGGCGGAATAGGCATCGGCGCGCTGACGGCCCGCCTGATGAAAATCGACTTTACGATGCCGTGGAATGCGGTTTTTTGGGCCATTGTGATTACCTTTGTTACGGCTATGATTTCGGGATTTTATCCGGCGGTGAAAGCATCGCGGGCCAATCCCATCGAAGCATTGCGCTATGAGTGAAAAAAGTTTCGGGCAAACAAGCATCCGTGATGCCGTGATGATCGACATTCCGGTGGTGCACGACCGGCGGGGTAATTTGGCTTTTATCGAAAGCAAAGGCCTGCCCTTCCGTTTCCGGCGGGTTTACTACCTGTTTGACATTCCGTCGGGTGCCCGGCGTGGTGGCCATGCCCACCGGGCGCAGGACGAATGGCTCATAGCCCTGAGCGGCAGTTTTGACGTCATTTTGTGGGACGGCAAGCAGGAAAGACGTATCACGCTCAACCGGCCCGACAAGGCGCTTTCGATTCCGCGGGGACTTTGGCGCGAATTGGAAAATTTTTCGTCGGGTGCCGTGTGCTTGGTGCTCAACACCGATTTTTTCGATGAGTCGGATTATATCCGGCGGAAGGAGGATTTTTTGGGGGAGAAGGGATGAGAAGCAACGACGGGCATTTGATAATATGGTGCACGAATCTTATGAATAATGCCGGAGGGGTGAGGAAGTAAGGAATAAAAGGTAAAAACACATCGTTAAAAATTGCATGGGCATTGACAAAAATCTCCGTATATGGAAAAGCTTGCATCTAAAAAATATCAAGGTTTATTTTTTAGCAATACATAACAATGAAAATCAACATTTTTATTTTATTCCTTTATTTTTCCCTAATTTCCTGTTCGTCAAACGGAAATCGAAAAATTTCAACATTGAAAACTCAAAATCCGGGTAACAACCAAGAAACAACAATAACTAAACCAAATCCCGCTATAACCGATTCTACAAAAAAAGAAAATATCGGTACTGCAAGAAAAAAATGTAACATCTATTTATTAGCTAAATTGGAAGACCATTTGGATAATCCAACCAATGAAGAAATTACCGATTTTTTAGAAACATTCGATGCATCTTGCAAATCGAACGCTGAATTTTCAGAATATGGCAATGAATTGTTATTTAAATTGTTAGTCCGTTTTCCCGAAAAAGTTGTTTCAATAATAGAAGAGGATGACAAAATTGCTTTTGGGCACATACTTCAAGAATTATCAAACCCGGTGATTGAAGACCATCATGCAAATGAAATAATCAAAAAATTAAAAAATGATAAAAGGCCGGTTGCATTAAAAATTATTCGTTCCTTGAAAAAAATAAAAGAATGAAATTACGCGCCACCGGCCCGGTAAAAAATCCCTTTGGCTCCGGCGCCGAGGGATGGATGATTACACACTACGATATTTTTGAC
>JALVVJ010000022.1 GCA_027023475.1 Flavobacteriales bacterium | reverse complement strand
GGGGAAGGTGTGTCCAAAAAGAAAAAATCAGGCACAAATCCATTACGATTTTACCATTTTTCGCCCTAAAAAAGATAATATCCTTTTAAACTCCTTTGTGTTTTTTGAACTTGCGGATTTGAGGTATTTTTTGGGCGCCTCCCGTACATCGCTTGCGCGATGTCGGGACCGGGCTGTCCGCTCAAATGCGGCTCGGGTGCGTCGGTTTTTGCGTTGCCGCCGTCATGGTCTCTTGCGCTGCGAGCCCCTGCCGGCGGCGCAAAAACTCGTCCGCCCCTTCGCCGCATAACCGCTCCCATCCCTGGCGCGGAGGGATGGAAAACAACAATAGCTCTTAGCTTTAAAAAAAGTTCTCATCGGACTTTAAAAACCCGGCATCTGCCATCCTCCCGTGTTGAATTTAGTAACGCTTTTTGTGCAATCCAAGAAAAATTCATATAATTTCATTGATTTATTCTTTGGTAATGACTCAACAATCAATAAAACAAATAATAAAATCATGCGGCTTTCGAATTATCCTGTTTTTGGGGATTAGTATGCTATGGCAATGCAAAAGTAGCAAACCCGCCTTGCCTGGTATAGTTGGACATTATGTAAATACAAACCGTTATCAATTAATCGACATCATTAAATTCCGAAAAATTGCAGTAAGGTCGGAATTAGAGTTACTTAACGATAGCACATTTTACTTGGAAACTTGTGCTGTCAAAGAATACGGAAAATGGAAAACCGACGGCAAAAGAGTCTTTCTTGTATGCGACACCATGTTCTACAAAATAGACAGTTTTAATTATAAACCCGAGTATGTTAAATACTTAAAGCGAAAGAAAATGATCGACACATTTTACATCCGTAGAAACAAATTGATTCGTTACTTCAAGAAACAAAGACTGATTGAACGCCTGAAAAAGGTTGAGTAACGCAATCAAGAAAAAAATTTTTCTTTCCGCACTTTGTTTCTCCTTGTACGGGCGGTGCGGTTTCCCTTCGTTGGTGCCGACGCGAGTTTTTACCCCCTTTTTATCATCCGCCGCTTTTCGTTATTTTTGAACCGCCTAAATGCCGTCTATGATCACCCAAGCCGACATCAAAAATCTGCGTAAGCGCGTTGACGATTTACATAAATACCTGGCCATCGAACGCAAACTGGTGGACATCCGCAATTTGGAAGACCAAAGCGCTGCCCCCGACCTGTGGAACGACCCCCAAAAGGCCAAAAAACTCTTGGCCCAACTCAAAGGACTCAAACGTTGGGTGGACGACTACAACAAAGCCCTATCCCTGACCGACGATGCCGAAGTGATGTGGGAAATGTATAAGGAGGGCGAAGCCGGCGAAACCGACGTTGAAAATGCCTACCGGCAAGCCCTGCAATTTGTGGAAGACCTGGAATTCCGCAATATGCTTTCCGACGAAGCCGACCCCAACAGTGCCGTGCTGCAAATCACTTCCGGCGCCGGCGGTACCGAAAGCAACGACTGGACCGAAATGCTCTACCGGATGTATTTGCTCTGGGCCGAAAAAAAGGGCTACAAGGTCAAGGAACTCAACCGCCTGCCCGGCGACGTGGCCGGCATCAAAAGCGTTACGCTCGAAATCGAAGGCGATTATGCCTACGGCTACCTCAAAGGCGAAAACGGTGTGCATCGCTTGGTGCGTATTTCACCCTTCGACAGCAATGCCCGCCGGCACACGTCCTTTGCATCGGTCTATGCCTATCCCTTGGTGGACGACGATATCGACATTCAAATCAATCCCGCCGACTTGGAATGGTGGACCTTCCGGTCGAGTGGTGCGGGCGGCCAGCACGTGAACAAGGTGGAAACCGCCGTGCGCGTCAAGCACAAACCCACCGACATTGTGGTGGAATGCCAGGAAACCCGCTCCCAGCAGCAAAACCGCGAAAAAGCCCTGCAAATGCTCAAATCGCGGCTCTATCAACTGGAAATGCAAAAACGCCTGGAAGAACGCGACAAAATCGAGGCCTCCAAGAAAAAAATCGAATGGGGATCGCAAATCCGCAATTACGTTTTGCATCCCTACAAACTGGTCAAAGACCTGCGCTCGGGCTACGAAACCACCAATGCCGAAGCCGTGCTCAACGGCGAAATCGACGATTTTATCAAACACTACCTGATGTGGGCGAGTATGCAGGACAATGAATTAAGTTAAGAATTTTCCCAATCCGCCAACCGGCCTTTAAATCTTATTATCCGTAAATCATAAATCGGGTTCATCAAAGGGAAAATTTTCGTCACAATCGTTAAAATCCATCACGGGTTTGTCAACGCCAAAATAATCGTAACAGTCATCCCCAAGGGTGGCAAAACAATCCTCCCACTCCCGGGCAATCATATGATCTTCCCATTCACGGGCAAGCCGGCTTTCGTAGTATTCGCCCATCAGGTAATCCAAATATTCCTGCGGGTCGTAGAAGCCGTCGTCGATCATCATGTCGGTAAATCCACTCATGGTTTTGGGTTTTTTAGGGTTAATCATGCCGCAAAAATAGGAGTGAACATTGCAGTCTATTTGCATTTTCTCAAAATGGAGTTCACAAACCCTAAATTGTCCGGATTAATCCCAAAACCCACCCGACCACAATCCGGCCAAAGCCGTCAATCCCAAGGCCAATCCGGCAACCAATCCGTATAAAGGAACAATAAGCAACATCCGCCAAAGCACTGCACGAACCGGCAAGTCGAAAAATGTGCGGTAGCTACGAACCAAATAATAGGTAAACCACAGCCATATCAGTAAAGTCCACAGCCCCAATGGCCATACTGCATTCAGTAACATCGACGCCAGCATACCCAGGAAAAAGGCGCTTTGCACATAGAAAATCAACACCAATTGCTCGGCATAATTGCGCTTTGTTTTGAGGAACAAAGGATAAATCAACAACCCGAACAGCGGAAGGAACAAAAACAACGCCCAACTGATTTTCGACGTGAAGTATTGAATAAAATTTTGCCGGTCGTTCGGGTTGCCTGCAATTCGCGCGAAACGCGAAGCCCAAGCGTAGGCCCGCAAATTTTCTCCGGTCGGAGATAAGCCCCAATGCGTCAGTTGCACAGTGGCACTATCCGCTGTGTTTTGTTCGCTCAAAAGCTGCAATGCCATGCCCGCCACCTTTTCGGCAAACGGAAGCGTGTCGTTCAGGACGATACGTCCGGCGCTGTAATTGACGTTCACCTGCACCGGTTGGGCCGCTTGTTCTTTGTGTTTGTTTCTAAGCCATCCGGCTGCCAGGAAAAACAACAAAGTTACCGCAAACAACATCCTGAAAGGATGGGTGTAACGAACCCGCCGGCCCTTGACGTATTCGGCGGCAAGAAAACCCGGTTTGGCAAGCAACAACAAAGTGCTACGCAACCATTTGGCGTCCAGGGCCAAGTAATTGTCGATAAATGTGCTCAAAAACGAACGTAAACCGATGCGGCCCGTTCGTGTGGATTGACCGCAAGCGGGGCAGTAACGTTCGCTGCCGTTTAACGAACGGCCGCAATTCAGGCAGCGGGATGAAGATGATTCGCCCATGATACGTAATCAAATATAGGAAAAAAGCTGAAATCTGCTGTCGGATTAATCGAAACAGCGAATTTTTTTAATAATTTTATCGTCAGTTCTGCGTTTTATTAAAAAAAATTTTAGATGAAAAAATTCTTCCTTCTTCTGTTGTTTTCAGTTCTGCTGAGTTTTGCCGCATGCAATCATAAATCTTCAAATACCCGTTTCGCAACGGCCAAACACGAAATAACAAACCTTAAAACCGCTTCCACACCCGTGGAGCAAAAAAGTCCCGACATCATCGAGAGGAAGCTAATCAAAGAAGGGCGTGTTGAATTTCGAACGGATGATTTATCCCAAACGCGGAAAAACATTCTGGATGCCGTGAGGAAATACAAGGCCTATGTGGCCTCGGACAGGGAATATAAATCCACCGGACGGATTAGTGTTACCATGGTGATTCGTGTTCCCGCAGCCGATTTCGATCTCTTTTTGGCCGATGCCACCCGGGGCGTTGAAAAATTCGACAGCAAAGAAATCAAAGTAAAAGACGTAACCGAAGAATTTCTTGATGTTCGTGCCCGGCTCAAAACCAAAAAAGAACTGGAACAGCGCTACCTGCAATTGCTTCAAAAAGCCAAAAACGTAAACGAAATTCTGGAAATCGAAAAACAAATCGGTATGCTGCGTGCCGAAATCGAATCCATTGAGGGCCGTTTGAAATACTTGCAAAACCGGGTTTCCTACGCCACCCTGACCCTGAGTTTCTACAAAAAAATTCCACGCACAAGCCATTGGAGCCAAAAATTTAAAGACGCCTTCAAAAGCGGATGGAACAATTTTGTTATGTTTTTTGTATTGCTCACCGGCCTGTGGCCATTCATCCTTATTGGTTTGGTAATGCTGTTGGTAATTAAATTTTTTAAGCAAAAAAATAAATCCTAAACACCAATTCCTATGAAAAATCTTGCTATTTTACTCTTTTTCGGACTGTGGTTTTTTCAAGCAGATGCACAAACCGAAGATTTTACCCGCCAACCTTATTTGGAAACGCTTGCCGAAGTGGATACGGCCGTGGTGCCGGATAACATTTATTTGTTTATCCAATTGAACGAGCGCGATAAAAAGGATAGAATATCAACCGAAGAACTGGAAGCACGGATGTTGAAAGTGCTGGATTCCTTGCATATTGATGCGGCCAAAAATCTCACCGTTTTGGACTACACCAGCAGCTACAAAAAATTCTTTTTAAGCGGCACAAAAATCATAAAATCAAAAATGTATTCTTTATTGGTCCACGATGCGCAAACGGTGGAAAAGCTAATGCGCGGTTTGGAAGGTGCGGGCATTTCCAATGTGGCCATCGACCGGGTGGAATATTCCAAAACCGACCAATTGTTATTGGAATTGAAAGCCAAAGCCGTGGCCAAGGCCAAGCGTATTGCCGACAAAATGGTTGAACCCTTGCAACAGAAAGTCGGGAAAGCCATTTACATTACGGATGTTTATTACGGTAGAGAATCCATCGAACAGGCATTAAGCGGCAGGGTGGCCGGCGCAAGAATGGGATTGCGAGGAATAATATCTCCTTCGATTTACGGCCAAAGGGCCGAATCCGAAGAAGTCGTTTTGGACATTAAAAAAATAAAATTTAAGGCCAAGGTCAAGGTCATATTCGTTCTCGAATAAAAAATACCGCTTACCGTGGGCCTGAAACTTTCATCCGGTTAGTATGTGATCGTTACCCGCCGGTGCGTTACCTTGATATGGGCCCGTTTGCCGAAAGGTAAAGCATAGTTTTTGACCACGTGTCCGGCCGGGAAACCGAACACTACCGGATAGCCCTTTCCGCGCGTGTGTTTGAGAATCATTTGCCGGATGTTTTCGCCGAAGGCCTCATTGCCGTGCTTGGCCGAGAAATCGCCCACCAACAGGCCGGCCAAATGATCGAAATATCCTGCACGGGCCAGGGCGTAGAGTAGCCGGTCATACACATAAGGATATTCGTCCACATCTTCGAGAAAAAGAATCTTTCCGCGGGTGTCCAATTGCTGCGGAGAGCCCAATAAACTCACTAGCATACTCAAATTGCCGCCAATTAATTCTCCTTCGCCTTCGCCGCGGATGTTGGCCGTGTCGGCCGGAATGCGAAAGCTCAGTTGCTTACCGAACATCAGATTTTTTAGCGTAACCAGGGCCGGTTTGCGTTTGGGCGTGGGATGCGTCAAACTGATGGGCATAATGCCGTGGATGGAGGCATATCCATTCACATACAGCGCGTTGAGCAAAACCGTAATATCCGAAAAACCGATAAGCCATTTGGGATGCTTTTCAAATCCCGACCAATCGATGCTATCGAGGATGCGCACGCTGCCATATCCGCCCCGTGCCGCCCAAATGGCCTTGACCGAAGGGTTGTCCAGGGCCGCTTGCAGGTCGGCAAGCCGTTGGGCATCGGTGCCGGCAAAACTGTAATGCCGGGCCATCAGGTTGGGCCCGTGCACAGGCACCAAATGCCAGGCACGAAGCAGCGAATCGGCCCGTTCGATATAGCCGTTGCGGTTGCTTACATAGCCGGCCGGTGCTACAATCATCACCGTGTCGCCCGGTTTTAGGGCCGGAGGAATGACAATGCTGTCACGGGCGGGAACGGGCGCCTTTGGCGCAGGATAATCGCTCACCTTGATGCGTTCGTGGGCCCCACATCCGGTTAGCAACCAAAGCAGGCCCGTAATTCCCAAAAGCGCAAGCAGTCGATTCATAACCAAAATAATTTTTGTAGCATAAAGGTAGCAAAAAGCGGTTAATGCTGCGAAATCAAGTGTTTATTGATATATTTTTTTGCGCTCCGAAGCCCTGCGGGCTTCTCCTCGGCTCCACAAGCCGGCAGACCGTCGCTGCGCTCCGGTCTTTGTCTTGTTTCGCTGCTTCGGGAACCTGCGGCTTCTGAAAGCCGACGCCACAGGCCTCGCCTTGTTTCCCTCCGCGTGTTGCGGAGCCGCTTTGCGTCTCCTTGCTTTTCGCCGGGCCGGCAGGCCGTCCCGGCTCTTTGCCGGCGAGCCACCTGCGGCGTCTCGCCTTGGCGCCGCGGAGCCCGTCCGCCTCGCCCGGACTTTTGGCTCGCCCGGCGCCGGTCTCCGCGGACGGATATTTTGTATTCTCCTTCAATGTTTGCGGTAGGACATTAATCATAAACCGGGATGTATCAACCAAGGTCGGATGTATCATTGTAGCCGCGCGATTTATCGCGCGGGAAAAGCGATTTATCGCGCGGGAAAAGCGATTTATCGCGCGTCAAACGCGCCAGGGATGGGAGCGGTTATGCGCCGGCTTGGCATCGCTTCAAGCAAGAAATTATCACACCAAGTTTTGTTCTTTCTGCCGATAACGGCATTGACCATCCTTGCCATAGCAACGGCTATGCCTTCGGATGGCCGGCTTTGTTCTCGACAAAAATAACTTCAACTTTTCCAATACTTTATGCTTGAAGCGATGCCGCCCGCCGTAGGCCTGCCGTGGCGGCGGGGCGACCAGTGGGGAGCCACGCCCGCCACGTTAGCAGGGCAAGAGCGGGCCGCCGGCGCATTTAAGCGGACAGCCCGGTGGGCGCCTCATGAACACACCGGCGGGTGAGCCGAAGGCGATAGCCGGCGGTATGTGTGAATGAGAGCGGCCAGGCGCCCCAAAAAAATTATTTCTTACGTCCCTCGGCCAAGGCCATAAAAAGCAGTCCGGCAACCGAAACAATGGCCAGTCCCAGCACAAAAACCGTATGTCGTAGGTGCCAAACGGGCTCCACGGCATAAATCAATCCGCCGGCAACCAAAGGAATGGCTATCAGTAAAATACGGAAAAACAAAAGATGCCGCCGGTGTTTGACCAGTTTTTCCAAGCCCAAGTAGGTGTAAACGATCAATAGCGTGAAGGCCAACAAATACAAGTAAATCACCAAGGCGCGCAGCCATAGGGTATCATTTGTGCCGGCCTTGACGAGGCCGAAAAACGACAGGGAGGCCTTCCCGCCTTTGGCGGCTATCAGCAGGGCAAAAAGCATCAAAACCGGGCCGTAAAAGCCCGCCAGCGTGAGCCGTTTTTTCCGTTGCGGCCGGTTGGCGGACGGGCCGAAAATGTTTTTTTCTTTCGAAGGGTTCATGACTTGGGTGGTGCTTGACCGTTTTTTTGTTGCCAGATGCTTTCTTCGTGCACGGCTGAATAAACGGTGCGGATAAACTCTTCGTTCATGCCGTTTTCGCGGGCAAAATCCAAGGCCCGTTCATAGACTTTTTGCCACCGGTCGGGTTGGAGGAGCGAAATGTTTTGGCGGCGTTTGATGGCGCCGATTTCGCGCACCACTTCCATGCGTTTGGCCAAGAGTTCCAGGATTTGTTCGTCCAGGATGTCGATATGGCGGCGCAGGGCTTGCAGGTTCTGGCGGTGGATATTTTCTTCGGCCCGGGGTTTGCGCACCATCAGCCGGTGGATAATATCGTGAAGTGTTTCGGGTGTTACCTGTTGGCGGGCATCACTCCATGCCTTGTCGGGGTCGCGGTGGCTTTCGATCATCACGCCGTCGTATTGCAGGTCGAGGGCCATTTGGGCAATGTCGAAAATACAATCCCGCCGTCCGCAGATGTGCGAGGGGTCAATGATCATGGGAATGTCGGGAAACGTGGCCTTGAAAGCCAAGGGAATTTGCCATTTGGGCTTGTTGCGGAAGGGCGTTTTTTCGTAAACCGAAAAGCCGCGATGAATCACGCCCAGATTTTCGATACCGGCCCGCGCGATGCGTTCCACGGCACCTATCCACAGGTTCAGATCGGGATTGACGGGATTTTTGACCATTACAATCACGTCTTTGTTGCCGCGCAGGGCTTGGGCCACTTCTTCCACGGCAAAGGGATTGGCCGAGGTGCGGGCGCCTATCCACATCATGCGGATGCCGTGGCGCAGGGCTTCGTCCACATGGCGGGGCGTGGCCACTTCGATAAAAGGTTCCAGGCCGGTTTCTTCGCGCACCCGTTGCAGCCATGGTAAAGCGAATTTGCCGATGCCTTCGAAGTTACCGGGCTTGGTACGGGGTTTCCAAATGCCCGCCCTGAACACCGTTACGCGTCCGCCCGTAAGTCCGCGGGCGGTTTCCAGCACTTGTTCTTCGGTTTCGGCACTGCATGGGCCGGCAATGGTGAGCGGATGGCCCAATTGCATGTCGTCCAACCAACGGCGGTATTTCTTACTGTTTTCCATGTTTTCGGGTAATCCGGTCGATAATTTGTCCGATACGGTTGATGTCGCCGAGCAAGCGATGCAGGCCCGCCGCATCTTCCTTTTCCAGCAAATCTATGAATAATTTCAGGTTTTGCCCGTAGGTTTTTAAAACCGGAAGCAAGGCCCGGCGGTTTTGGAGCAACACGGGCGTCCATGTGTCGGGCGAACTTTTGGCCAACCGAACGGTGGATGCAAACCCACTGCCGGCCATGAGGAAAATATTGTGTTGGTCGTGCTCCACATCCAAAACGGTTTTACCCAGCGTAAAAGCACTCACGTGCGAAAGGTGCGACACATAGGCGATGTGGACATCATGCAGGGCGGCATCCAAGTGATAGACATCCATGCCCAGGTCGTGTTCAAAAAGCGAGGTAACGGCATCCAAGGCGTCGGCATCGGAATCACCGGGATTACAAAGGATGTTGATTTTCCCGTTAAACAAGCCGGCAAAGGCGGCCTCGGGACCCGAGTATTCGGTTCCGGCAATGGGATGGGCGGCCACAAAGCGTCCGCGGCGCGGGTGGTCTTGCACGGCTTCGATGACCGGATTTTTGACCGAACCGGTGTCGAATACCCAGGCCTTGGGGTGGATTTTGTCCAATAATTCCCGCGCCAATCCGGGTAACGCATCCGAAGGAACAGCCAGGATAATGCCGTCCATTTGCGCAATGTCCTCGGAGCGTAGTTCGGCATCGGCCAGGCCGCGTTCCAGGGCTTTGCGGAGGTGCTCCGGATTGCGGTCGGTTCCGAAAACACGGTAGCGCCCTGTATGGCGCAAAGCCAATCCCATGGAGCCGCCTATCAGTCCGAGTCCGAAAATACCGATGTTTTTCATCCTTCTGCTTGCTTGATACGTGCCATGGCCCGGTCATAGACTTCTTCGGGCACGGTGAGCGATATGCGGATGTAGTTGTCCCACATTTCACCGAAAATCTTTCCGGGTGCCACAAAAATACGGTGTTCGTAGAACAAACGGTCGGCCAGGGCTTCGCCCGATACGCCCTCGGGCAGTTTGACCCAGCAAAACATACCGCCGCCGCGGTCGTTACATTGGCCGTCGAACAGGGCGATGAGTTGTTTTACCTTGGCTTTGCGGCGGTTGTAAACGCGGTTGATGTGTGCAAACCATTCGTCGGAAAGGGCCAAGGCCGTTTCGGCGGCTTTTTGGAACGGGTAAAACATGCCCGTTTCCACATTGCTTTGCACTTTGGCCATGGCGGCAATAATATCGGGATGCCCGGCCGCCCAGCCGATACGCCATCCGGCCATATTGAAATTTTTGCTCATGGACTGGAATTCCACCACGGGCACATCGCCGGCATAGCGGAGCACGCTTAGTGGTTGTTCGGTAATGAGTGAATAAGGATTATCAAAAGCCAGCACAATGTCTTTACCGCGCAAAAGCTTAATGGTTTCGGTCAGGAATTCGGGCGTGGCGGGCGTTCCGGTGGGCATATTGGTATAGTTCATCCAAATGATACGCGCCTGACGGGCCCGGCTTTCGATACTGTTCAGGTCGGGCAGCCAGGAACCTTCCTGCAAGGGATACAGTTCCGGCACGCCGCCGGCCAACCGTGTAACCGAGCCGTAGGCCATATAGCCGGGTTGTGGAATCAAGGCGCGGTCGCCCGTATCCAAGTAGGCCAACGACAACCACATAATGCCGGATTTGCTACCCAACAAGGGGAGAATTTGTGTGGCGGGGTCGAGCCGGACGCCGAATTTGCGTTCGTAAAAACCCGCAATGGCTTGTTTAAACGACGCTATGCCGCTATACGGTTGATAGCTGTGTGCGCCCGGGTCGTTGAGGTGACGGACCAAACTGTCCACCACTTGGGGCGGTGGCGGAAGGTCGGGATTGCCGATGGACATTACCAGAAAGGGCTCACCACCTTGGTTTTCGAGCTGGCGCACTTCGGCCAATTTGCGGGCAAAATAATAATCGCGGATAAAATCCAGTCGTTGCGCGGTTTTCATAAGTTTTGGTTTGGATAGATACCGAGGATTTTCAAGTGGGAGCTTTTTTGACGCAGCAGGTCAATGACCGGGTCGAAGGAACCGGCTTCGGGAAACACGGCATCGATAAAAAAGCGGTATTCCCAGGGTTGCTGGGGTATGGGAAGCGATTGCAATTTGGTCATGTTCCACCGGTAATGGGCCAGAATTTCCAGGATTTCCAGTAGGGCGCCCGGCCGGTGGGGCGTTTCGATGCGTAGCGATACCTTGTCGGCGCCGGCTTGGGGTGGAGCGGGCGGACCGAGCAACACGAATCGGGTGGCGTTGGTGTTTTGGTCTTGGATGTCGGCGGCCAGAATTTCCAATCCGTAGCGTCCGGCGGCGATTTGCGGTGCAATGGCAGCGGTTCCGGCCAGCCGGCCCAGGGCGATGTCGCGGGCGGCGGCGGCCGTATCTTCGTATTCGATACGTTCCCAAGCGGGATGCCGACGCAGGAAATGCCCGCATTGGAGCAGTGCCATGGGATGCGACCATACGCGCCGGATTTCTTCGATACGGGTGCCCGGCAGGGCCATCAGTTGGTGACGCACATCCACATACACCTCACGCAGGATTTGCAAGCCCGATGCATCGATCAGCGCATAGTTGGGCAAGATGGAACCGGCCGTGCTGTTTTCTATGGCCATCAGTCCGTAATCGGCCTTTCCGGTGGTTACAGCTTGCGGCACTTGGTCAAAATAGCGGCACTCCACCACTTGGACGCCGCCGGGAAAGAGTTTTAGGGCCGCCTGGTGGTGGAACGAGCCGGCAATACCTTGCAAAGCGATGCGGGGCAAGGGCATGGCAAAGTCATTTGGCTTGCAAGGTAAGAAAATATGAAACGCGGAGCGCGAACTCCGCTATGCAAGAGCTTATTTTTATTGGATTTTGGGCGCCCCGCCGCACACGTTCACGCATCGGCGGTTGCTTCAAGACGACGGAGCGCTTTCGCACCCGCCGGCGTTCACAGCGTTGCAGCAAGTGTAAAATGTCGGATATGTGATAATTTTATGCTTGCTGCAACGCCCAGGCGCCGTCGGGCTGTCCGCTTAAATGCGCAGGCGGCCCGCTCTTGCCCTGAGGGCGTGGCGGGCGTGGCTCCCCACTGGTCGCCCCGCCGCCACGACAGGCCTACGGCGCGCCGCCACCGCATAACCGCTCCCATCCCTGGCGCGGATTTAATTATGAATTTTGAATTATAAATTTTAAATTGATTTTCAATGATTTACATTCTTTTTTTAAAATAATGCGGCGGCTCGCCGGCAAAGAGCCGGGCCAGCGATTGCCGAAGCGACCGCAGGCGCAAAGCGCCAAGAGGCGCTGAGGCCCGCGAGGAGACGTCGCAGGCGGCTCCGCAGCAAGCGGAGCAAGACCGCAAGGGCTTGCGTAGCCCGCGGCAGACCGTAGGGCTGATGCGGCAGCGCAGGCAGACGCCGCCCAAGCGTAAGCGAAGGGCGGCCGGCTGACGAGCAACGTCCGGGGAGACCGGCTTCTTTAATTATGAATTATGAATTATGAATTATAAGTTGGTTTTCAGGTATTTGTAAGCGAATTTGGATTAATAAAGGCCGGGCTCACCGGCGAGCGGAACAAGACAAGGCGCGGCCCGGGTATTGGCATATGGAAGCCGCCGGCTTGCGGAGCCGTGGAGACGCCCGCAGGGCGCCGGAGCATAAAAAAACAAGCAAACTTATTTTTCCCAATCCTCCCAAAAACCCGGATAGGACTTGGCCACGTTTTCCGGGTCTTCGATTTGCATATCGGGAAATATGTTTTGCAACACGGCAAAGGACATGCTCATCCGGTGGTCGTTGTAGGTGCGTATGCGGCCGTTAAATGCGGGGAATACATCCGGCGGAATAATTTCCAACCAATTCTTGCCGGCGTGTGTGCTTGAACCCAACTTTCCCAATTCGGTTTCCAGGGCTTGAATCCGGTCGGTTTCCTTGATGCGCAGGGTTTGCAGGCCGGTCAGTTTGCATGGAATACGCAGGCCGAAACACGTAACGGCCAAGGGCTGGGCCAGGTCGGGAAAGTCGCGGCAATCGATTTCCATCCGCGGTGGCAAGGGTTTTTCGGTGTGTTGCAAGTGCAATTCATTGCCCTTGCGCCGGGTTTCCACACCCAATTGGGCAAAAAGTTTTTCGGCCACCGCATCGCCCTGCACCGGAGGTTGCGGAAAATATGCCAGCCGAACAGGCCGGCCCGTTAGTGCCGTACGGGCATAGTAAAAAGCCGCCGCCGACCAGTCGCTTTCCACCCGGAAGTTTTTTGCCGGCGGCCGGACAGGCGGAAGCACTTCGATGCTGTCCCCGGTTTGACGCACCGGAATATCGGCTTGTTGCAGCAGCAATGTGGTCATACGGATATAAGGTCGTGATACGGGCATTCCTTGCAGCTGTATGCGTATGCCTTGCCGGGTGGCCGGCGCCACCAACATCAAGGCCGTGATGAATTGGCTGGAAACGCCGGCATCGAGTTTTACTTCGCCGCCTTGCTTGGCCGCTTCCGACGGCTTGATGTGCAGGGGCGGAAAGCCCGGGCGTTCGAGGTATTCGATTTTTGCTCCCAAACTGCGTAACGCATCCACCAAAGGCCCTACGGGCCGGCGGCGCATACGTGGCGTGCCGTCCAAAATTACGGGGCGGAAGGCAAAAAGTCCGTAGTAGGCCAATGCAAAACGCATGGCCGTGCCGGCATCGCGAACGTCGATGTGCGTGCCGGTGGAGTTGATGGCGTTACGAAGCAAAATTGTATCGCGCGCCGTAGGCAATGGGTCGAAACGGATTCCGGGGAAAAGTTTGCCCAGCACCAGTAAGCGGTTACCAATGCTTTTGGAGGCGGGCAGCGTAATGAGCGGTGGTTTTTTCATCCGCGGCCGGTCATGTGCAGGTAGTCTTCTTCGCTAATGATGGGAATGCCCAGGGCTTGGGCCTTGGCCACCTTCGACGGGCCGGGTTTTTCGCCGGCCAACAGGTAGTCGGTTTTGGAACTGACCGACGAACTGACTTCGCCACCGTGCCGCTCGATGTCCTCTTTAATCTGGTCGCGCGAAAAATGTTGAAACGTGCCGCTGACCACAAATTTTTTGCCTTGGAGCACATTGTTTTCGGGGGCCTCTTGCCGGGCTTCGAATTGCAGGCCGGCCTTACGCAGGCGTTCCAGCATAGCCAGGTTGTCGGGGTTGTGGAAATACTTGTAGATGCTTTCGGCCACCACCTGGCCCACGTCGGGCGTTTGCATCAATTCCTCCACACTTGCCCGGGCAATACGATCGATGGAGCCGAAACGGCGAATCAGTTTTTTGGCCGTGCTTTCACCCACATGCGGAATGCCCAGGGCATAGAGCAATTTTTCGGGTGGACGTTGCTTGGATTTTTCAATGCCGCGGAGGATATTTTCGGCCGTTTTGTCGCGGATGCCTTCCAGCCGGATCAATTGCTCTTTGGTCAGGTCGTAGAGGTCGGCCGGGGTATGTACCAGACCTTGGTTGTAGAGCAGTTCCACGGTTTCCTTGCCCAAGCCCTCGATGTCCATAGCACCGCGGCTAACGAAATGTTCAAGGGCGGCAATTTGCTGCGGCGCACATCCGGCGGTGTTTACGCAATAATAATTGGCATCGATTTTAACCAGGGGCGTATGACAAACGGGGCATTCGGACGGGAAGCGTATGGGTTTGGCACCGGGTTGCCGCTTGGATTTGTCCACCGCCACCACTTGGGGAATCACTTCGCCGGCTTTTTCCACAAACACCGTATCACCTTCGTGCAAATCCAAGGCCTTGATGATGTCCTCGTTGTGCAAGGAAGCCCGTTGCACCACGGTTCCGCCCAATATCACGGGTTCGAAAATGGCCACGGGCGTCACCTTACCGGTGCGGCCCACTTGAAATTCCACACGCAACAGTTTGGTGGCCTTGCGTTCGGCGGGGAATTTGTAGGCGATGGCCCAACGCGGATATTTGGCCGTAAAGCCCAATTCCCGTTGTTTGTCGAATTCGTTTACCTTGATAACAATACCGTCGGTTTGATAGTCAAATTCAAAGCGTTTGACTTCCCAGGTGTTGATAAAGTCCATCACCTCGTCCAGGTTATGCGCCAAAGTGAAGGCCTCGCGATGAATCAAAAATCCCCATTCGATAAGTTTGTTCATGGCCTCGAACTGGGTTTTGACCGGCAGTTTTTCGCCCAGCATTTGCCAAGGGACAAAATCCAATCCTCTTTGGGCCACAATGCGGCTGTCTTGTTGTTTGAGCGTGCCGGCGGCCAGATTGCGGGGGTTCATAAAGGGCTCTTCGCCCCGGGCTTTACGTTCGGCGTTGATGCGCTCGAAATTTTTGATGGCCATCAGCACTTCGCCGCGCACAAAAAGTTCGTCCGGCACATCCGGAGCTTCGATAACCAAAGGTAACGAACGTATGGTGCGGGCATTGTTGGTAACTTCGTCGCCCTGAACACCGTCGCCGCGGGTAATGGCTTCCCTGAAACGTCCATTGCGGTATTCCACACTCAGGGACGTGCCGTCGTATTTAAGTTCCACACAATAGGTAAAGTCGTTGCCGATGGCCCGCCGGACGCGTTCGTCCCATGCTTTGAGGTCGGCAAAGGAATAGGAATTGTCCAGCGAATACATGGGATATTTGTGCCGTTTGACAGGAAATTCCTTGGTAACGGTACCGCCCACACGTTGGGTAGGTGAGTTGGGGTCGTAGAATTCGGGCCACTGCTGTTCCAGCTTTTGGAGTTCTTTCATCAACATATCAAACTCGTAGTCCGAAATGCTGGGTTTGGCCAATACGTAGTATTCGTAATTGTAACGGTTGAGGAGTTTACGCAGTTCTTCAATGCGTCGTTTGGCTTGTTCGCGCGTCATGATTAGGGATTTTGAAAAACGAAATCCAATTTAGTACTTTTGAATAAACCTAACAAACGTATGGGGCTTGAATGATGAGATTAGGGAATTTATTCGATAGAAATTCATCAAGATTTTACTAAATTTGAACTGAAAATACTTCAATCACGAATATTAAATGAACCGGTAAAGACAGAAATATGAAGAAAATCAAGTTATATGAGAATTTGATATTATTGGTATTGGTAATATTATATTTTGTTACGCTAAAAGGAATTATTCCGAAATACATTGTCATTTATATTCTGATCGGTTTTTGTTTCTACTTTTTTCCGGCAAAATTTTACTTAATGCGCGGCGCCTATAAGGGAATCGACTTGGCTTCGGATTTAATTATTTCGCTAGGTTTAGCATTGTTGATTGTCGGATTTTATTGGCATCTAATAAGTGTTTTTTCGGTGTTCGGATTGTTGAATTTCGCTTTTATGGTGTATTTGGCATTACATAATGATCGTTTGGAAAGAGGAAAGTATTATCATTTGATAACCAATCACTTTTTACTGCTTTTTTTATTATCAATGCTCGTTTTTTGAACCAATACCCGGTTTGTTTTATGCGATACTCAGGGTTTATTGCCCTTGATATCCTCTTCCAATTGCTTGCCCACCCTGCGCAGCACCGGATGAAAGTGTTTCGCCGCCAGCCGGGCATATTCCAGGGTTTTGGGCGTGTAGATATGCAAATCGCGGATAAAAGCCAAAGCGCCCGTGCGTGTGTCCACATTGTAGCGCGGGCCGGCATAACTCACCAATTCGTCCAATAATTTCCGGGAGCCGAAACGCGAAACATAGCCGTCGGTGTTCAAGGCCAAAATAATCCACAACATGCGCAAACCATGGTCGTGCGGTTTGTCCAAATGACGTGTGCGGTCGAGCAAAGCTTTGCGTTCCGCAGGAAAATGACGCCACAGTGCCTGCAAGGCCAACGCCCTGACCATATAGGAACGGGCTTGCAAACCCGTTTCCACAAGGAATTTCAATTCCGGCGGAACGCTTTGAAGCCGTTCCAAAACAAGGCGTTGTTCCAAGGGGCCGCGTTTCCAGATGCGCCGGATTATGTCCATATCCACACTATCCAATGCCGGAGGCATTTGTAGCAGTATTTCGTCGTAAACCGCCGGCAAATAATCGTTACGGGCCATATCGGCAAACAGGCGTTGTTTGTCCTTGTAAGGATAGCGCCGGATGCTTTGCAACATGCGCACAATATCCACACCGGCAATGCCGGCTCGCAGTCCGTAAACGAAATCATCCAAACCGGGCTGCCAATCCACACGGGTCAGCATGGCACTTCGGGGATTGGGAACCACCAAAACCGTGTTTGGGTAAGTTTTCAAAGAAAAGCTTGTGTCTGCAAGCGTATCACGATAATGATAATACCTGTCATAAATGCGAATCGGAAGTTTTTGGCCGCCCGTATTCCGCGCCCCGATCAGCACGCTATCGGATGTGATTTCCACCTTGTAGTAAGGCAAGTGGGACGACCGGAACCAATAGGCAAAAAATGCGGGTAAGCTGTCGCCCGTGACGCGGAACAAGCTTTGTTGGAAATCGGCCGTAGTAACATTGCCGTAGGCATTTCGCTTCAAAAAATCGCGCATTACGGCACGGAATTTTTCTTCGCCCACGCGCTTTTGCATCATGCGAATGACCCAGGCACCTTTTTGGTAAAAACTCAGTGTGGATGCTTTGCCGTTTTGCAAGGGAATGGTATCGCCCTTGGCGTGTGCGTCCAGGATGCGCTGTGCATCCCGGTAATATTGCCATTCCGCATAGTCGCGTCCCTCGATACGCCGGTCGATGCGGTAGGCCAGCCAGGTGGCAAAACTTTCGTGAAGCCAATGATGTGATGCGTTGGTTTCGGTTACCAGGTCGCCGAACCAATGATGGGCGGCTTCGTGAGCCAGCACATTGTAGGGCCGCCCGTCGGCCAAGGAAGTGTCGTTGACGTAGTAGACGTCATTGTAGGTGGTGGCTTCCAGGTTTTCCATGCCGCCGTAGAAAAAATCACGTAGCGGTATTTCACGATATACGGGCCAAGAAAATGGCGTGCCCGTTTCCTGTTCCAGCCAAGGAATTATGCTTTCGGCATAGCGGTAGGTTACGGCCAACGAAGCACTGTCGGCCGGGTAGCCGTAGTGCCATTGCGGAATACCGGCGGCCGTATCGCGCAGGACGGTATAATTTCCCGCACCCACAAACAGCAGGTAATAGGGTGCCGGCTTGTCTTGCACATAGTGCCATATTATTTCATGGTTTTTGTGCGTTTTGTCTTTAAGGATTCCACTACCTATTACTTCGTATCCGGCCGGAAAACCGATACGGATTTCCCAGCTGAATTTATCGTTCAAATCGTCCTTGCCGGGCATCCAACTGCTGTTGTTTTTGCCTTGGCCTT